>CAZZDN010000022.1:0-20007 GCA_964652655.1 uncultured Methylotenera sp. | reverse complement strand
TTTACTCTGCTTTCTTTCCTTTAACTGTTCCAGATTGAATGCTGTTTTCTCGTCGTGAGCCTGGCTAATTTGCTTTAGTTTTGCAAAGTGATGTGCCTTTTGAGTGCTTGCAGCATCAATAAACTCCATATGCGCATCATCAAACCCCTCGGTTTGCTCATTAAGCCACCTGTTTACATCATCTTGCTTAACTTGCGAATCATTCAGCTTGTTATCCAGCTTGTCGCTTGCGAGCTTTGCGTGCTGGTTTAAATACTCTTCAGCAGAGATTTTGCCAGCCTCAGCGTCTCGATTTAATCTGTGAATACTTTGATTCATTTGAAATCCTTGTTGTTGTCAAAAGCTAATCCTGGCTTAAATTGTGATGCATGCCTTACGCCGGGTGCATGTGTCTCAAGTCGAGCTGGTCGCTCAATATTTTTTCGATTATTGATGCTCACATATGCATCCATTAATGCAAAGTTGATATTCTGTATCCAGTCGTGCATAGCCGCAGTTGCATTTATGGATCTGATGTAAACATCCGGTTTTTCCGGTTCAAATTTGCGGCCATCAAGCCCGCTCTTTTGGATAAAGCTGAATAGGTAGTTTTCAGCAAAAGCTTTTTGCTGACGATACCATTTGGCGTCTGCCTCGGTCATTGGTAACAATAGTGGGCTCATAAATTAACCGCCTTATATATACTATATATACGATATATTTATTATAGTGAGTTTGTGGCTGTTGTCAACAATATTGAATAGGATGTGCTTTTCTAAATAAAGCTTGTCGTCACGCGTAAGTGACGCGTTGCTGACGCGTAACCCACGCGTGGGATAGGTATCTGATTTGTATAGATAATTAGATGTAAGATTGCTTTAACTGACCAAGCAGTATCTTTTTACCCAGTGATTTTGAACGAAGGTGTGCATATCTTTTTGTTGTCTGTAGATCCTTATGGCCCAAGATTTGCATGATCTCAAGGTCTTTCAAATCAGTGGATTCAAATAGATATGAGGCAGCTTCATGCCTCAGGTCATGAAAGGTCAGGTCGTTTAGAAATGTTGCTGATGGTGTGATGTCTTTTTTGCTGCAATCCGATATGTATTGTCTGCGTGCACGTTTGACTGCTCGCTTGAAAGACTGTATCAATCCCGATTGACTGGTTTTAAAAATAAGACCGTGTTTAGGCTCTTTTTGGGTCTGGTGAATCATGGTTAATGCATCAATTGCATTCTGTTTAAAAATAGGGACAGAGCGCTCTTCGCCATTTTTTGCGAGATCTGCTGTAATTGTTAGTGAATGATGAACCCAATCCACATTTTCCCACCTTGCGGTGAGAATCTCATTTTCACGTAAGCCGGTTCCTAACGCAATTAAAAAAATTGACTGCATTTCTTCGTTTGCATTTGCTTTGTTAGTCAGCAATGCGTCGAACAGATACTCAAACTCACCTGCTATTAGCCTTCTGTTACGGCCTGGGTCGTTCTGAAACTTTTCCATGTCTACGACCGGGTTGTCTAACTTATGTCTCCATTTGCGTTTAGCAATATTGTAAACATGGCTAACGAGTGTTTGATACCTCACGCGAGTTGAGTCGCTGATTGCTTTTTTGCCTTCATTTCGGTACGTCATTGAAGCTAATTGATCACGCAAAATTTCACCATCAATTCTATTTGCCGGCAATTTTGAAATTGGTAATCGCAGCAGCATGTCAATTCTGAGGGATTCGGTTCTAACATCTTTTTTGGTGACAGTAATTTCTTTTTTGTATTGCTCCAGCAGATCCCCAAGTGTGATCGAGGAGCCGCGTTTGTTTAATGCGGATCCCTCAATTCTTTGATAATCGGCATCAGTGTTTTTGCTGACACGCTTCAGGTCGCGAAAGTCTCTAGCTTTTTGAAGGGCAGCAGAATCAGAGCGAGGGTCAAAAAAAGTCTGAATGTGCCATCCGCCTAGCCCGTTCCTCATTTTTACCTGGTAGGTGTGCTCACCTCTTTTATATATATTCTTTTCTACTCTGATGGTTATGTCTGCCATAATGACTTTATATGATCGATTAATTAAATTGATAGGTGTTACCAAACGTTCTCAAAATAATCAATAAAATAGCTGAAGTCAATGTATTTATTGGCATTTAGCTGTATTAAACAGCGGACTCATAATCCGTTGGTGCTGTGTTCGACTCACAGAGGGGCCACCAAAATAAACGGCCTAGGGAAAATTCCTAGGCCGTTTTGTTTTGTGTATTCCAATATGACCTAAGTCAAGCAAGAAACACGGTATGTGAGAATAAAATCCATCTAAACTCAACTTTGCTAAACTTGCCAAAAAATCGATTTATAGCTTCAAAGACTTGCCGATAGTTACAAATGATGTTTTGTCATGCGATGTTTTAGCATTTGAAGTTTTACCATTTGATTTTTTATAAGTGGCGATGTTGAATAGGTCAGTGAAAAATCTCAAATACCTGACGCCATTCAACTTAAGATTTTTAGCTAAATATAGTTAACGAATCCATCGCAAGATATGCAATCATGGTTTAGTAGAGCCCCTGTTGTAACATAGCATCAGCCACTTTGACGAACCCTGCTATGTTTGCACCATCTACATAGTTAACGTAGCCGTTTTTCTCTCCATAACGCACACAGTTTGCATGAATATCGTTCATTATCTGATGTAGGCGACTATTTACCTCTTCACGATCCCAAGGTAATCGCATAGCGTTCTGAGTCATTTCTAAGCCAGATGTTGCCACTCCTCCTGCATTAGAGGCTTTTCCTGGGGCATATAAGATCTTAGCGTTTAAGAAAACCTTAATTGCTTCTAAGGTAGAAGGCATATTAGCGCCTTCAGCTACGCATTTGACACCATTCTTGACTAGCTCGCGTGCGTCCTTTTCATCAAGCTCATTTTGTGTTGCGCAAGGTAGTGCGATATCGACTGGAACTCCCCATGGACGCTTACCTGCCACGTAGTTGAGACCAAATTTTTCAGCGTATTCAGATACTCGACCAAAATGGACATTTTTGATATTTTTTAATGCTTCAAGTTTTTCGACTGTAAAGCCAGTCTCATCGATCACAGTGCCATGTGAGTCTGAGCATGTTATAACCGTACCGCCTAATTCTAGTATCTTTTCTATTGCAAATTGCGCAACATTACCTGAGCCTGATATCGAGACGCGCATTCCTTTAAAGGACATATTGTTTCTTAGCAGCATCTGTTCCACAAAGTAAACTAAACCGTATCCAGTGGCTTCAGGGCGGATTAAGCTACCACCAAAAGAAATGCCTTTTCCAGTGAATACGCTCGATGCGTTGTTAGAAAGCTTTTTCATCATGCCTGCCATATAGCCAACTTCACGAGCACCAACGCCGATATCTCCAGCAGGAATGTCAGTATCGGGGCCAAGGTGGCGATATAGTTCAATCATTAGCGCTTGGCAAAAACGCATCACTTCTTTGTTACTTTTTCCTTTTGGGTCAAAATCAGAACCACCCTTGCCGCCACCCATTGGTAGGGTAGTTAGCGCATTTTTGAAGGTTTGTTCAAAAGCGAGAAACTTAAGAATAGAAAGATTTACAGAAGGATGAAAGCGCATTCCGCCTTTGAAAGGCCCAATCGCTGAATTGTGTTGCACCCGGAAGGCGCGATTAACATGGCTTTCGCCTTTGTCATCTGTCCAACTAACCCGGAATTGAATAACACGTTCTGGTTCTACTAAGCGTTCTAGTAGGGCAGAGTCTTGATAGCGTGGATTTGCAGCAATAAAATCCCAAAGACTCGCCATGACCTCCTTTACTGCCTGAATATACTCGGGTTGGTGAGGGTCGCGCGATTGCACATAACTCATAAAATCATTCAAATTCTTATAGCTCATGTTTCATTTCCATTAATTCATATACTGGTGTAATTACACTTACACATTTGGAGGGTTGGTATGTTGACTGAACACTCAGTTAATTGTTGATCCTTAAGTCATCCATACTTAAGTCGTCTCATATTAGTACAGATGAGAGTTTACGCAAAACCAATATTTTAATTCATGATTTGGTTAAGTTAGCTGGTCATTTTCAAAATCATGGTGCAGCCAAAATAAAAGAATGTGTTGATTGAACTTAATTAAGCTTTTAACAACCTAAATCAAACCTCATATACGTCTAGTATTAACATTAAGTGTAAAAGTGATTGATGAAAAATATTGTCATTTGTTATCTAACTGGTTTAGTTGCGTCCACAGTTTTGGTTTCCCCTGTTTATGCAAACGATAAAATCGATAGGGATACTGAAACATCAATTCCTAGGAGTAAGAATCTATATGGTGTTGGTGTTGCAGTGTTGCCTAAAACATCGGGTTCAGAAGAGTTTAGGGTATTAGCATTACCTATCTTAATGCTAACTATGGGGACAGGTTTTATGTCAATGCACTTCAGGCAGGGGTGTGGTTGCTAGATTCTGATGACAAGCGATTAAGATTCGGTATGGCTACCCAAGCACGTTTTGGTTGGGAGGCTGACGAAGGGAAATTGACCCGCGGTATGAAGGATCGTGATTTTACATTTGATCTAGGTCCAGCAGTGCGCTGGCAGACCGATTACGGTACATTTAATGCTCAGTGGGGATTTGATGTGGGTGGTGCAAGTCATGGGCAGACGATTGAATTGCAATATATCAAAAATCTGATTCGCGATAGTCAATTCAAATTGAATGGGAGTATCGGGTTAACATGGAATAATAGTAAATTTAATGACTATTATTTTGGGGTAGGTGCAAACGAAACACTTGCTTCAAGACCGGCTTACTCCGCGGGATCAGGCACTGAATATAAGATCGGCGTGAATGGCTCTTATGCCATAGGCAAAGATAGTTTCTTATTATTTGGCACTGCGGTTACTAGATTAAGTGATGAACAAGCCAATAGTCCAATTGTTGAAACTCGCATGCAGCCATTTGCTTATTTTGGATACTCTATCGCTTATTAAATAAGTAAAAATTTGTGGGTGCTGCGTTTGACCCACACCGCTACATGGAAATAAAAAGACTCAAGGTTAATCTATCAAGATTAATCTGTAGGGTCTTTTTATTATCGACTTGATTTCTACATTAACATGAGTCTACCTGATTAGATTTGCCTCGCTACTTAAGCTCACGTCATGATTCTTAGGCGTGAGCTTATGACAATCTACACTCCGTTAATGGAGAGATGCTAAATTAGACTTTGAGTTAACCGTTAATCAGGCGCTCCCTAAATAAACGCGCAATTGATTACCAGCCGCCAGATTTTTTGCTGACCCGCTAATCTGCTCATGCGGAACCCCTAGTGACACAGCGCTAACTGCATCTAATTGGCTCATTTGGCTTTCACTGAGTGTTACCTCTAGTGCACCTAAGGTCGCATTGAGTTGTTCAGCCGTTCTTGACCCTAATATTGGAATTAACGCTGTGTTTGAGTGCGATGCTTTATGAAGCAACCAAGCAATGGCAACGTGGGTAGCTGTTGCATTTGCTTCTTTTGCGATATCGAAAATCGCGTTGATTAACAGGGTATCTTTCTCAGTTTTTTCGGTATGGACGAGCATCCCTAATTTACTTAATCGATTATCCGCAGAAGCTTCTCTGTATTTACCTGTTAAGAATCCGCCGCCAAGCGGTGACCAAGCAGTGATGGCCAACCCTAGTGCTTCAGCCATGGGAATCAGATCACGCTCGGCGGTACGTTCAGCCAGACTATACTCTGTTTGAATGGCCACAATTGGGGCAAAGCCGCGTAATTCCGCCATCATGTCAGCCCTTGCAATGCGCCAAGCGGGAAAGTTTGAGAGCCCTGCATAAAGAATTTTTCCAGAACTGACTAAGTCATCAAACCCACGCATGATTTCTTCCATGGGCGTCATGCCATCGCTGATGTGCGTCCAGAACAAATCAATATGATCCGTTTTTAATCGTTTTAGGCTTTCATCTACCGCGCGCATCATATTTTTGCGGTTGTTCCCTTTTTCAGAAATTCTGGCGCTTGAATCCGTGCCATTGGTGTATTTGGTCGCAATCACAAAGTGATCTCGGTCTGAGGCAATAAATTCGGCTAATAGTTTTTCGGATTGTCCCGATTGATACACATTGGCGGTGTCAATAAAATTGCCACCAGCCTCTGCATACATATCGAAGATTTTTTTAGCTTCTGCGGGTTCTGCGCCATGCCCCCAACCCGTACCGAAATTGCCAGTACCTAAGGCTAGCTCGGAGACGCGCAGACCTGATTTTCTGCCTAGTGTGGTGTACTTCATTTGAATTCCTTTGTATTACTCTAGATGAGACGCTTTTCTTGCGACGGCTAGAATTTCGTCTGATATTGGGCTGGCGGATGCCGCTCTTGATAAGATGAGTGCACCCAACCATTGCGAGAACATGGCTATTGCATTGTTTCGCTTTTCAGTTTCTGATTGACCCTCAACCAGAGTGCTGAGCAGGTTGATTGTGGATTCAACCCCTTGTGCAAACACTTGCTGCACGACGGGTTCGTGTCTAGGGACTTCAGCACCTAGTGTTGAGAAAAGACAGGTAGATGCTAGATCGTCACGGTTTTTTGCTGAAAGATAAGAGGAGCCAATACGCTTTAGTGGGTCGGCGATATCCGGATTATCGATATGTGCCTGCCAACGTTCTAGGGACTTTACCCCAACCTTATTGCACGCTTTTGCGATGAGATCTTCTTTTGATTCAAAGTTGTTGTAAAAACCACCCACCGTGAGCCCGGCTTTTTTCATGATGTCAGCCACGCTAACACCATCAAAGCCGACTTGTTTGAATAAAGTTGTTGCCGTATCCAGCACTAACTCACGATTTTCAAGGGCTTTTTCTTTACTCACTTTCATTGCTTTTCCTCAAATGTCTGACTACTGTGCGGAAACTCGCCATACCGTGTTACCGGCATCATCTGCCACCAGTAAACTACCTGTTTTCTGAACTAACACGCCTACCGGCCTACCTTGCGCGTCACCATTGGCATCAATAAAATCGGTGAGTATATCCATAGATTTACCAGATGGTTTACCTCCAGAAAACGGAACAAAGATTACTTTGTAGCCGCTGTAAGGTCTTCTGTTCCATGAACCATGCTGACCAATAAACATACCTTGCGCATATTGTGCCCCAAGATTGTTGCCTTTGGCATCCGCCAAACCTAACGAGGCTGTATGTGCACCTAGTGCATAATCTGGTTTGATAGCCTTCGCAACCAACTCTGGGTTTTGTGGTTGTACGCGTTGATCCACATTCTGACCGTAATAACTATACGGCCAACCATAGAAGCCATTTTCTTGAACAGACGTTAAATAATCAGGGACCAAATCACTGCCGATTTCGTCACGTTCATTCACCACGGTCCATAGCTGCTTGGTTTCTGATTCCCAAGCAAGCCCATTCGGATTACGTAGCCCCGATGCATAAATGCGATACGTTTTAGCTTGAATATCCACCTCAAGGATAGCCGCTCTATCCTTCTCGATATCCATGCCATTTTCACCAATGTTACTATTAGAGCCTACAGTGACATACAGTTTAGTGCCGTCAGCATTCGCTAAAATATTTTTCGTCCAGTGATGATTCAGCGGCAAGCCCGGCAAATCAATCAACTTGGTAGGCCTAGCTTTGATACTAGAATCACCAGTTTGATAGGGGAAGCTCACAATGCTGTCTGCATTTGCCACATAAAAAGTATCGCCAACCAGCGCCATCCCAAAAGGGGAATGCAAACCTGCTATGAAGGTTGTTTTGGTCTCTGCTTCGCCATTGCCATCAACATCTCGTAGTAAGCTAATCCGGTCAGGGCTGACGCCAGTCGCACCAGCTTTGGTCAAAAAGTATTTGGCAAACCAACCTTTAATGCTGCCCTCTAGCCCTTGCATCTCAAAGTTGGTTTCAGCCACTAAGATATCACCATTAGGTAACTCATATAACCAGCGTGGATGCGCTAATCCATCGGCAAATGCTTTGACATTAAGCCCTTTAGCCGGTGTTGGTTTGCTGGCATTGTTCCACCCTACTACTGCCGCTACATGCACAGTCGGTATTAAGGTTTCTACTGGCGCTGGCAGTGTAGGCTGCGCGCCCATACCGAACGAAATGTCATGTTTGGATGATTCTCCACAGGCGCTTAGCGTCAGGGCGACTATCGTTGGAATTGCGAATAACTTAATGTTCATATTGATACTCGTGGCTGTTAGGTAAATTATTTCAACACTGATTTAACGGCATCAATGCCAGCTTGTGCACACTCAGCGTCTTCATTTGGGTAGCCACCGCTTACACCAATTGCACCAAGAAAATCTTTACTCGATTTAAAAGGTATACCACCAGCTAATGTAACAAATCCTGGCAATTCTGCTAAACCAGGTGCAAGGCCACCTTTTTTATCTTTACCATAAGCAAACTCTTCAAATAGAGCGGTCGGCATTTGCATTTTTGCAGAGTTCTCAGCTTTTAGTTGAGAGATCTCTGCAGAGGCAATATATGCGCCATCCATGCGCTGGAAATATACAGGGTTAGCACCTGCGTCCACAATCGTGATGCTCATTTTCCAACCTTTTTCGGCGGCTTTAGCTTGGCAGCCTGCCGCCATTTTTTTTGCGGTTTCTAAGTTTAACACTGCTGTTGTGTCTAGCGCTTTCGCTTGCATGCTCATTACAGATAACGTGATAGCTAGGCTAGTGATTAAGTGATTTGGCTTCATTTTAATGTCCTTCAGTTTTTTGTATTAAGTATCGATTAAATGGCTTATATATTACAACCATAATTTAATGATACGGATAAAGGCGCATGAATGAAAAGCCATTCAATCGATTGATGCACAATATTGAGTGTTTCTCTAAGCCATGGTTCGTAGATAACCAGTTTAGGATGTATTCGCTTAAGCAATCGTTATTACATTTGCACTAGATGCCAGACACTTTAAATACCAGCACTGAAAACTAAGCTAGGGATTGAGCGTGAAATGATTGAACCAACAATGATTTAAATTGACTGATTCTTGATTATTTTTATAAATTTAAAATTAAATGAAGCCTTTAGTTCATGTAGTGTGGTTTAAGCGTGACTTGAGAGTTCAAGATCATGCAGCTTTATTTGAGGCTTCTCAGCAAGGGGATGTGATTCCTATTTTTACGTGGGATGCATGCATATGGACTAGCGGAGAATACACAACACAGCACCAGATGTTTGTAAAAGAGTGTTTGGTGTCTCTCAATCGTCATTTACACGGGATAGGATTGAAGCTATTAGAGCTGGAAGCCGGTATTATTGAAGTGCTTGAGTCGCTCTCAAATTTTTACCGTATCAAATTGTATAGCCATGAGGATACTGGAAACAATCATAGCTACCAACTGGACAAAGCGGTCGCAGTATGGTGCAAAACGCATCATGTAAATTGGCTTGAGTATCCACAAACTGGTGTAGTCAGACGCCTAAAAAATAGAGATATATGGACTGCATTTTGGGAAAAGCGTATGTCCAGTCCGTTGCTCCCTGTGCCGTTGCACGCCAAAATGGGCGCTTTTCCTCTAGGTAAGATTCCAAGTAATGCTGTTGTAAGTATTGTTTATGCGCAAGCGGATAAAAACTCAAGACAAAAGGGTGGCAGAGAGGAAGCTGTTCGCTGGCTGAATACATTTTTAAATGGACGAGCTAGCCGCTACCGTGGTGGTATTTCCAGTCCATTATCTTCAGAAAGTGCCGGTTCAAGAATCTCGCCTTATTTAACTTGGGGTGTATTGAGTATGCGGGAGGTTGTGCAGTCTATACGACAACAGAAGCTTAACATTGAAAGCAACCAATCTATCTACCCCAAAGGCTTGTTGGTTGGATTGGTCGCTTTTGAAAGTCGATTACATTGGCATTGTCACTTTATGCAAAAGCTGGAATCAGAGCCTGCAATAGAGTACCAAAATCTACATACAGCGTTTAATGGTTTGCGTGATGAGTCTTATGCGAGCAGTGAATCGGAAGCAAGACTGGCTGCATGGAAAAATGGCAGAACTGGCTGGCCGCTGGTAGACGCTTGCATGGCGATGTTAAAAGAGACTGGTTGGGTCAATTTCAGAATGCGCGCAATGTTAATGAGTACGGCCAGCTATTTGCTATGGCTACATTGGCGCGAAACTGGATTGCATTTGGCGAGAGAGTTTCTGGACTACGAGCCAGGCATTCATTGGCCTCAAGTACAAATGCAATCTGGAACCACTGGAATCAACACATTGCGGATCTATAACCCAATCAAGCAAGCAAAAGATCAAGACCCTGAGGGTGTCTTTGTTAGAAAATGGTTGCCAGCTTTAAAGTCTGTACCTAATACTTGGATTTTTCAACCGTGGTTGATGCCGTCTTCGTTACAGCTTGAATATGGATGTCGTATTGGCATTGATTATCCAGCGCCCATTCTGAGCATTGAGGAAGCTTTTAAGTTTGCAAAAGCAAACTTTAGTCAATTAAAGCCCACGTTACAGGACAATGCGCAAACAGCAAAAATAATTAAAAAGCACGCTTCTAGAAAACGGACTTTGAGTAGCCGTCCAAATAAAAATATCAATCGCTCAACTAAACAACCAGCAACTGATCTGGCGTCAAGGCAGAAAACCCTGTTTTAGTGAGCAGGTAAAATAGGTTTTTGATTTTAAACGGCTCACTCCAGCAGTAGTCAGTTCATTGTATCCATTCACTGCTGTCGTGAAAGCTTAGTTTTTAAAAGAACTTACAAGTTAATATGGCTGACTAAGTGAATATATTTGATTGCTGGCCTATTCGATGTACTTAGACACCTTAAAGACGATTACTACTAAATTAACGATATATTACGATGGTGAATGCCCCTTGTGCTTATCTGAAATCCATTTTCTTAAGCATCACAATCATAAAAAATTGCTTCACTTTATCAGCCTGCAAGCGGTCAATGAACATGCAGAAGGCATTCAATGTGCGTTAGCTTTTAAAACAATTCACGCCCGCTTAGGCAATCATAAGATAATAGTGGGGCCAGAAGTTTTTTTTGAAGCCTACAAAAGAACGGATCTTAGATTCATCAATTACCTTTTCTCTTTCAGGGCGTTTAGATTCATATACGCAAAGTTTTACATAGTATTCGCGAAATATCGACATCAAATTTCAAGAGCAATTGGTCCTTTATTGCTAAGCGCTGTTCAAAGAAAATACAAAGACATGGCAATCTATAACGACTAGTCATCATCCTATGTAGGTTAAGTAGTTTTGACGCTAATGATTAGCGTTGATATCATGCAATGGTTGAGTGCCCAGTTTTCGCTACTTCGAGGTAGCTATTTTTTCGTGTATTGAAGCCTATGCTGAATGACTCAAATTCTTTAGACCCCAAATTGTGTTTACGCTGCGCTCACTATTTCATTACCTATGTGCCAAATTTCCCTTATGGGTGTCGGGCGTTAAATTTTAAAAGTAGACGAGTGCCATGTTATGAAGTGTTTGAGGCATCTGGTACCAATTGCCTGATGTTTTTAAAAAAGCCTGTCTAGCATAGCCACGAAATCGATTGATCAATAATACAAAAGATATGATAACCCCCAAAATACTTGATGTAACAAAGCATGGTGATACATTAAACGAGCGTTTGCATCATTTGCACGCGCGCATGCTAGAGTCGGCGCCTGTCGTCGATCGGATAGGGTGTGCGATTTATGATGCCAAAGAAGATATTTTAAAGACCTTTGTGAATAGTACTCGGCAAGGGCAACCAATTTCAGGTTATGAAATTAAGCTTAGTGATAGCGCGTCTTTATCCGAAATCGCATCCAGTGGGCGTCCTCGTGTGATTGACTCTATTCAAGAGTCAATTCAACCGACTAATCAACATTCAGCTTGGTTGTTGCAGCAGGGTTATCAATCGTCGTTTACCATTCCTATGTACGATCAAGGTGAGCTTCTAGGTCTATTGTTCTTTGATTCGTTAGCACCTGCTGCATTCACCCCGCAAACCCAGCGTGATTTATTATTGTTCTCAAGTCTGATTAATATGACGTTATCTACTGAGATGACAGCATTACGTACAATCATTGCTTCTGTGGATATGGCGAAAGAACTGACCAATCTCAGAGATTTTGAGACTGGGGCGCACATCGAGAGAATGGCAAGATATTCTAGGGTGATTGCAAAAGGTGTGGCAACGAAACGTGGTTTGAGTGACGAGTTCGTAGAGCATATTTATTTGTTTGCACCTTTGCATGATATTGGGAAAATTGGCATTCCAGACAAAATTTTACTGAAAGAGGGCAGGTTAAATGCAGACGAAAAAATCATCATGCAAACGCATGTTGAAAAAGGCATCGAGATTATTGAAAAAATCCTAGGTGACTTTAATTTGCAGCAACTTGCTGAATCACAGGTGATGCGAAACATTGTGGCGTTTCACCACGAATTGATGGATGGTACTGGTTATCCTAAAGGTGTTAAGGGAGATGCTATTCCAATAGAAGGACGTATCGTGACGACAGCCGATGTGCTGGATGCATTAGTGAGCAGTCGGCCTTATAAGCCTGGCTGGTCAATTGATGACGCATTCGCTGAATTGAAACATATGGCTGAACTAGGCAAGTTGGATCTAGATTGCGTTGAAGCTTTGGTCGAGCGCCGTCCAGAAATACAGGCGATTATTGATAATTATCAGGATACGCATTATTAAAGAAATTTCAATTTGCTGATTGTGCGTTTTAGATCAGTTTCTTACATAATGCAGAGGCAAATTTAGCGCAATTGCAAAACAGCGTTACCTAGATTAGACTAGCTAGCAACTGCACTGATGTGTATGCAGTTTAACTTTATGTCTTTATTGAGCGTTTACTTATTTAGTTTACAGTTCTTAAGTTATTGGCATGGATGAATGATGTTGATGAAATAGCTGATTTTCTTTAATCATGATTTTAGCGGGATACAATGAACGCTAAGTTGAACTACATTAAACCAATCTCTACCCCAGCAATACTCATTGCTGTAGCAGTGTGGGCATCGCTCTGTTTATTAGCGCTTTTTGGAGCGATTAGCCTGAATCTAAGGGATGCCAAGACTAATTTCACAGAGCACGGCGAGGACTACTCAGAGAAGCTTAATCGGGGTATGGTCAGTAGCGAAACTGTCCTTAAAGGTTTTTCTTCTCTTTACACTGCAATCGGTAGCACAAATCCTGAAAAAGTATCTGTCTATGCTAGAAGTGTATTAGACGCACATCATCAAATCTACGCGTTAGAGGTGATACAAAAAGTCTCTAAAAGCCAACTAAAAGACTTTACGCTGAGTAAGCGTTTAAGCGGGTATGAAGATTTTAATGTGAAGTCTTACTCATTTGGTGAGAATAGGGGCTGGGAGCCCCTCCCAGATAAACGATTCTATTATCCTATTATTTATATGGAGTCTAGGTTTGGGCCGTCGAGCGAAATACTAGGGTTAGATGTATCTAGCGTTCCGTTTCTAGAGATTGCGATGGCTCAGGCAGTCAGCATGGGGCGCCCCGTCGCTAGCCATCCATTTCGGTTGGTAGAAGGAAACCTTGCTTATGTTGTCGTATGCCCAGTCAGCGCTGAAGAGTTAGTAAGCGTAGATATGGTGGTGGATGTTGCTCAATTAGAAAGACCTAGTGTTGGTTTACTCAAAGATGGATTTAATGCGATTGTCTATCACAAAGATTTTCCTCCCCATGATGCAGATGGACAACTATTTAAGGTTTCAGGACGAGAGAGAAGCGCCATCGAGAAAATGATTTTCCCAGTATTTAGTTTGCAAAAATCGCTAGCAACAATGGACGAGTCGTTTTCATTGTTAATGACAAGGCAAGCTGGCTGGACTGATTTGAGTTTGAATTTAATTGCGCTGATGGCGTTGTTGTCCGTGGCTTCCTCCTTTACTTTATATACTTATTTGCGTTCTTTGCAAAGAAACCGTCTTGATCATATTCGCTACCAAGATTTATTGTGGAAATTGGCTAATCAAGATGCACTAACCGAAATCCCGAATAGAATGCTCATGTTAGATCGCCTGGAACATGCGAAAGCCATGGGGGACAGAAGTGGTCAATATGGCGCGGTCATTTTCCTAGATATTGATAACTTTAAAGTCCTTAATGACACTAAAGGGCATGATGCAGGTGACTTGCTATTGATTGAAGTCGCTAAAAGAATCAAGCATTGTATTCGTGATGTCGATACGGTTGCTCGTTTAGGCGGTGACGAATTTATTGTGATATTGAGTGAGTTGGGGACTGAGTTCGATGCGTCGAATGTTGCAGCGACTCAGGTAGCAGACAAGATTCGAACGGTGGTTGAACAGCCATGTCGATTACAGTTGTTTGATTATCAGGTGACTGTCAGTATCGGTATGACGTTGTTTAAGGGTAGTGAAAAAACAACCAATCAACTTTTGCAGTCAGCTGATGCGGCTATGTATCAGCAAAAAGGGTTGCGTCATCAATCAATCAACACGCGCCGATGCGATGTTGATTGATGATGAGCTAGTCGTATTGAGCTTTATATTTGATTTCTTGCATGCATGAGTCAATCTGGCGTCTGGCTCAGTATGTTGATGATCAATCAGCAATATATGTCATGGTGTAATTTTTTAGGCATAATAGCGCCTGTTCAATAATTTAAGCCGAATTAACAATATATGAAAGCCATGATATTAGGCGCTGGTAAAGGTACAAGAGTCCAGCCTATCACACATGAAATTCCTAAGCCAATGATTCCGTTGGTACGCAAACCTGTGATGGAGTATTTGATTGAGTTGCTTAAAAAGCATGGGGTTGACCAGATTATGGTAAACACTAGCCACTTAGCGCCCATTATTGAGAATTATTTTAGAGATGGAGAGCAATTTGGTGTCAGTATGGCCTACTCTTACGAGGGGTATGTTGAGTCAGGCGTTGCGATTAGTTCGCCTGTAGGCTCTGCTGGTGGCATGAAGAAGATTCAGGATTTTTCAGGTTTTTTTGACGAGACCTTTATCGTGCTTTGTGGCGATGCTTGGATTGATTTGGATATTAGTAAGGCCTTAGAAATTCATCGTCAGAAAAAAGCGATTGCCAGCATTATTATTCGTGAAGTCCCACATGATGAGGTATTTAAGTATGGCATTGTGGCGATGGATGAGAATGATCGTATCCTGAAGTTTCAAGAGAAGCCAGATCCAAAAGATGCCATTTCTAATCTAGCGAATACCGGTATTTATATCTTTGAGCCAGAAATTTTTAACTATATACCGTCTGGCGTTGCCTATGATATTGGCGGTGAGTTATTCCCCAAACTTGCGCAAGAAAATTTGCCCTTTATTGGCATTCACTTACCGTTTCAGTGGCTAGATATTGGTAATGTACAAGACGTGTGGACGGTTACCAGCCAGATATTAAATGGTGAAGTTGCTGGATTCAAAATGCCTGGACGCGAGGTGCGACCAGGCGTGCATGTTGGTATTAATTTGAATGTTGATTTTGATCAGGTCAATATCACCCCACCAGTTTATATTGGCGGCAGTACTAAAATTGAACCAGGCGCCACGATTGTAGGCCCTGCTGTGCTGGGGGCAAGTTGCGTAGTCGAGAGTGGTGCCGTTATCAAAAATTGCATCGTAGAGGATTACACGCGATTAACTAGCCAAGCCAATTTGGAAGGTAAGATTATCTTTGGTAGCAAATGTATCGACCCGATAATGAATACCCAAGTAGACATTGCTGAAGCGCGTATGGAGTTTATGATTGAAGATGCGCGTAAGCCAGTTGATGCTGATGAGGACTAGGTTGCGAGTTAGGCGAATGGAGACTTTACCGATTGGCTCCAGGATATTTTGGCAATCGGTAAAGTATTGATGGGAAGAAATTTTTAGTAGTTTGATCTTCTGAAAATCTCACCTTGTGGTTTTAAATCAAAGGCAATACAAATTCTCTCTTCATTTGAGTTAAATGGAATGGTGCGGTGGAACAGCGAAGAGGGGAAAAGCACAATATCACCAACGTTTGGTGAAGCGACACCCACAGGGAAATCATCATGCTTTTGTGGGTAGTTGTCACCATGCAAACCGTATTCAAAGCACCCCTCTAGCGGGTCTTTCTTATCTTTCGGCAGTACTAGATATACCGCGCCACTAATCCAGCCAACTTCATGGATATGACGGTCTACATAACCTGCACGGCGCAGCCGCACATACCATGAACTAGTAAATTCCAGTTCATCTGGGAAGGATTTAATCAGCTCACAGTCGGCGCCGGCGAATCGGTTCTTATAGTTGATGAACTCTTGTTTAACCAGCTCTGCTAACTTCCTGAATGACGCTTCTGGGCGTTTAAATAAATTGCCGGCAGATTGTTTGCCATTGATAATCATGCCCTGCGCGCGCACTTCTATCGCGGTGTTCTCAATATCATGAAGTAAGTCTTTAAGAAACTGGCTGTTAGGTTCGGCCAGTTCTTTGATGCTGTTTTGATAAACAAAATCAAAGCCGTTCTTACAGAAGTTGTAGTGATCCTCAACCCCAAAATTGCGTGCATAGTGGGAGGATAGTGTCGCTAAAAATGGCGCATCATGTTTTTTATGTGTGCGAACGATTTCATCCAACTTAATTTTAAATTCGTCAAAATGTTCAGCTTTGTAAGTGCAATACAAGGCGCGCTCTTGCCAGTCGTCCAAGCGCGAGCGTTCAAAGTAAGCAATCGCTTCATCATAGCGATTAGCCAAATACAAAAACTCACCCATGTTGTAATTAGCTCCGGCATGGTCAGGGTTAAGTTTGAGTGTATCTAGGTAACTCTTCACTGCATCTTCCATATTGCCTTGGTCACGCAAGCATTCACCTAGGTAGTTATGCGCATCAGCATAATTAGGAAACATCCGAATCGCATGTTTAAAATGCTGAATAGCATCATCCAACTTGCCTTGGTCACGCAAAGCTGTCCCAATGTTGAAATGGCCGCGTGCATCTTCGTGAATATTCAATGCAGTCTGATAATTCTTAATCGCCTCTTCTAGCAACCCCTGTTTTTGTAACAGTGTTCCTAAGTTGCCGTAAGCTTCAAAGAAATTAGGTTGCAGTGAAATTGCTTGCTGATAGTGATGTTTTGCCTCGTCTAGGTGGCCAAGGTTGGCAAGTGTAATGCCTAAGTTAAAATGTAAGTCAGGGGTGTTGGGCTGAAGAGACAACGCCTTTTTATAGCTTTCAATTGCAGCCTCAGGTTTTGATAGGCTATCTTGAGAAATACCTAAGATTTGATACAAGATAAAAGTGTTGGGGTAGCGAGCGACTAGTTTTTTAGCCGCTTGTTCCGCTTCAGCTAATCTCCCTGTATTAAATAGATGCAGCACAGGTTGCATTTCTAATTGACTAGGTTGATGGTGGAAAGGCGCTTGCTTAGCCATAGTTCGTCCTAAATATAAATCAAAACTCGTATGTTGTAATCGTTAAAGTGATGCGTCTTGTTGTTGCAGTCGAGATGCCATTTTCCGTAAAAAACGCATGGCTACTTTGGGCTCGTCTAGCAATAGTGTTTCAATGTTATCGGTATCCATCGAAATGACTTCTGCATTGGCTGAAGTCACCCTTGCCTCAGCAACAGTCGGTGTATTAGAGAGCATTGCCATTTCTCCGAAATATTCACCAGCATGAACGATACGTAATATTTTGTCATGCTTCATAATCTTCACCTCTCCCTTGACTAAATAATAGAGGTGATTGGTGGCTTCGCCATGTCTGAAAATAATGTCATTTTTTTCATATATCTTTCCATAGCGCTGCATTAGTTTTTTCACGTAATTCGATTCAGTCGCAATGTGATGTTGTGAAGATTCATCAAATAGTCCTTTTAGTAGCAAAACATCTTTTTTTCTCAGTGTCGCTATCAATTCTGTCCCTAATAAAAACACTGCAAAATTAACGTATAGCCAAGTAATCGAAATAAATAGATTCTTCATGCTCCCAAATACAGAGCCATAAGACTCGTTCATCGATAGGAATAAAGTGAAAGCTGGCCGTAGCAATAACCAAAGAACTGCAGTAAATAAAGCGCCAATCAAAATGTGCTTAATGTATAAGCGTGCAGGAAAAAACACAAAGTAAAAAATACTAATCAGTAACGTTGTCAGCGCTAATGAAGTTAAAGTTGTCAGCGTCTCATATTCTAAAAAATGGCTACTGGCCCCTAAAAACACAATGACTTTTTCTAGCATCAGCCCTGCAAACGTAAATAAAAAGAAAAGTAACAACATGCCAATAATGGCAAACATATCTTTTACTTTCCTTTTTATAAAAGAGGGGGCTTCAACAAGGCTGGCAATGCTGTAAAAAGCTGCACGCATTGCGCCCGCTAATGGGGTCACCGTCCAAAGCAGGATAAAAAGACCTAATGCACCCCATGCTGCCTGTTGTTTTGCGGTGCTGTAGACTTCTGTCATGATGGCGTTGCTTAACTGTGGGACTAGATTACTCGTAATAATCGCAAGCTTAACAATCGCATAATCCGAACTAAAAATTAGCTGGCTAAACAAAAAGAACATTAATAATACTAATGGAATTAACGCAAACATCGCATAAAACGATAGAGAGGCAGATAGCCCCAGCGCGTTGTGTCGCTGAAATGCTTTAAACATCTCATGGAACACAAAGACAGGCGTGTTATATCGCTGATTGGCGTAGACCTCGCCAGGCATATTAATCGCCTTACGCAAATTATCGCGTATGGCTAAGTTGCTTTTGGGAGTAAAGTTGATCTTCTTCATGCAATGCGCCTATATAACAACGCGTTACAGTAGTGCGTAAGAATCAAAATTTAATTTCTTTAACATGGTCTGGCGCTAATGCCTATCTGCTTTATCTCAATAAAATGTAAGTAAAAAGTGCGCTTATGAGAATCTTAGCATTATAGTTTCTCATCATGTAGCACCCTTTACCTTAAATGCTTGAATTTCTCAGTAGCTGCAATCAAGGCAGATGTTGTTCCTGGCTCCATCGCAGAGTGGCCAGCATCATCAATTAGATGGAATTCTGCGTGTGGCATCGCGCGTTTAAGCTCCCATGCAGTAATAGGAGGGCACACCATGTCGTAGCGACCTTGCACAATCACGGTAGGTACTTCAGCGAGTTTATCGTTGGCCTCGGCAAGCAAATCGCGCCCACCAATAAAGCATTCATGCTGTATATAATGAATTTGGACTCTAGCCCGTGCTAATTCAACTGCGCCATTCACCTCTTGGTCGCTATCTGGCCTAGGTAGCAAAGTCATAATGCTACTTTCGAACTGGTTCCATTGAATGGCAGCCGGGATGCTGATTGCGATATCGTCTGAAAAAATCATTTGTTGATAAGCGTCAATGGGCTTATTTCTTGATTCGACAGGTAAGAAGTCGCATAAAACTTTCCAGGGTTCTGGGTAAAATGCTTTTACATCATTTAAAAACCAATCTAATTCACTCTTGCGACTAAGAAAGATGCCTCGGAGAATTAAGCCTGTTACATGTTGGGTATGTTTTAGTGCGTAAGCAATTCCAAGCGTACTTCCCCATGAGCCGCCAAACACAAGCCATTGATCAATACCAAGTGCAATACGAATCAGATCGATATCATGGACTAAATCGTCAATGGTGTTATTAGTAGTTTCTCCTAGTGGTTTACTTCGACCACAGCCTCTTTGATCAATCAGTATAATTTTGTAATGAAGAGGGTCGAAAAAGCGGCGCTGTGTCGGATTGCATCCACTGCCAGGGCCGCCATGTAGAAATACAACAGGTGCCCCGTCAGGATTACCACAAACTTCATAGTAAACCTCATGTATATCGTCTACTTTGATCATGCTAGATTCAAATGTATCAAGCGCTGGATACAAGTTGTAAGGATAGGTTTGCATTTATGGTTTCTTCTTTCCTGTTGATTCTAAAGGATATTTATTTTTTTAAGTAACGGATGAAAATATCAGATAGTGTTTTTAATTAAAAATTTTAAATATGTTAAGTTAAATGTAAATAAATTGTAAATAATGTATTG
>CAZZDN010000021.1:0-20190 GCA_964652655.1 uncultured Methylotenera sp. | reverse complement strand
CGTAACCAAATACGCATAGAGTAATCTTGCGCGCCGAAAATAACAGAGTCACCAACGCCTTTGATGCGCTTAATCTCATCCAGCACATTCAATGTTGCATAATTACTCAAAAATAAGGTGTCGTATTTTTTCTGCTTATCCGTCAGCATCACCACTAACAAAATATCATTAGAGCGCTTCTGCACCACCAAACCAGTACGTCGCACTTCATCCGGCAAGCGTGGCAACGCAATGTTCACACGATTGCTTACGTTGAAAGTTGCCTGATCAACATCAGTACCAACCTCAAACGTAGCGGTGATTGTTAAAGTACCACTAGAGTCAGCGCTAGAATTGAAATATAACAACCCTTCTACACCACTCAACTGCTCCTCAATCGGCGCAGCAACAGTTTTAGATAAAGTCTCAGCACTTGCACCAGGATAAGTGGCTGTAATTAAGACAGTAGGCGGCGCAATTTGCGGGTATTGTGCAATTGGTAACTTTAGCGCGGCAGCCAAACCTGCCAACACGATAATGATCGACAATACGCTCGCGAAAATAGGCCGCGTAATAAAAAATTTACTCATATAGATTCTCGATTAAGCCTGTTGTTTTAGCTATTAGTAGTGAACTTATTTAGAACCAGCAGATTCATTAGGCTTGGCAGTAGTCGCTGTAGAAGCATCTGCCAATGGATGAGGAGCCACGGTTGCGCCTGGTCGCAATTTAATGATGTTGTCTACAATCACTTTATCGCCTGCTTCTAAACCACTTAATATTACCCAATCCTTACCAACCCAGTTTCCAGCAACAATCGGTTTAACCACTACTTCATTTTTCTCATTCGCTATGAAGACAAACTTACCCTGATCGCTACTTAGCACTGCGGTTTGTGGTACTAAAAATACGCCATCTCTTTTCCCTGTAATCACTCTAATGCGAGCAAACTGACCTGGTAACAAACGCTTATCATTATTATCAAACGTGGCTCTCAATAGTTGCGTACCCAATTGAGGATCAATACCACTTGCAGCGAAGTTCAGCTCACCTGACTGCGGATACTCCTCACCATTAGGCATAACCAATCGCACGTCCTTCACAACCTTTTGTGTCAAAGGACCACCTAATTGCGCTAACTCAGCATCAGACAAACTAAATCTCACCCAAATCGGGCTAATTTGACTGACTTTACTCAGCAGGCTTGTATTTGCACTGACTAAAGCGCCTTCGGATAACTCAAAACGACCAGCAACACCAGACAAAGGTGATGTCACAGTGGTATAAGATAAGTTCAACTCAGCTTCACGTACCGCAGACTCATATTGCGCCAAACTAGCTAATGCCAAAGCATTATCAGAGCGAGCATTATCCGCCTCTCGCTGACTCACAGACTGTGTTGCGACAAGTGACTGCAAACGCTGCGCTTCTCGTTGCGCTTGCTCCAACCTAGCCTTTTGCTGTGCCAACTGCGCCTTTGCATTGGCTAATGCGATTTGATAAGGCACAGGATCAATCAAGAACATCGCCTGACCCGCTTTAATTGGCGCACCCTCTTCAAATAACTTCTTCAGAAGAATACCGCCAACGCGAGGCCTAATTTCAACCTCTTTCGCACCTTCAGTTTGCGCAACTGCCTCAGCACTCATGGGCACGCTAGTTGGCTCAATGGTGACCACGCTCACTGGCATAGGTGGCATACCCTGTCCTTGCGCCGCATTTTCCTGCTTGCCACATGCGGCAAGCATCGTCACCGCAAAAATACTAATGAGCGCCAACATCATGCCAGATGCTATATTGGATTGTTTTACACGATTGCCAAATCCATTCATCGACGCTACTTGAATCTTTTGTTGCTCGTGACTTGCGGTTTTATGTGCCATTGAAAACTCCACAGTTGTTTTATAACTTACTAATTATTCTATCTTTTTATTGAAAATTAATGCCATCCGCACTTGCTTACATACAGATTTGTATGTATATTATATACAAACATGAATGTATGTAAAGAAAATTTGATTTAAAATATTAATAGCTAAAGTTTTAACAAGCATGTCATTAGTGACGATAAAGTTAGTGAGATAAATATGGTCAGAAAAACCAAAGAAGATGCAGAACTTACCCGCAAAAAAATTATTAATGCTGCGCGCGCAGTATTTCTTACACGCGGCGTAAGCAAATCGACATTGGAGCACATCGCAACACAAGCAAATGTTACGCGCGGTGCTGTTTACTGGCATTTCAAGAACAAAACTGAAATCTTTCATGCCATTCGAGAACAAGTATTCCTACCCTTGATTGACCGAATGGACGATACTTTGGCGATTTCGGCTGATAACAGTCAAAATCCGCTTGATCAGATTGAAGCAAGTTTATGCCACACCATTCAAGAACTAAACAACAATCTTGAAATGCGCGAAATCTATGAAATCATGATGATTAAATGTGAATATGTCGATGAGTTTGCATTGGTATTACATCAAATCATGAACAACTGCTCTAGCATCGTCGAAAAGATTGAAGCTGCATATGCAAGGGCACACTCACTCAACTTATTAGCCAGCACATTGACACCTCGTGCACTTGCACTAGATACGCACTTATTTTTTGGCGGGTTGCTACATATGTGGGTAAAAGATGCCGATGGTAGCCAATTCAGATTCCAAGCAATGGACCTGATTAAATCACACATCAATTTACGCAGAAAATAGATAATAAATCTTGTAGCGCAACCACTCTAGCGATACCATACGCGAATATCAAGCGTTGGAGGTATTGTGGCTATTTATACTGGTGAAATTTACGGTAAACAAACCGCAAGCAAATTTGTGATGTACAACGTGCTGAAGGTGAGTAAGCAAGTTGTTACCTTGCAAAATATAGATAACCCACTCAGCCTGTTTGAAACTACTGAACAAAAACTAAACGCTTCAGGCTACATCCGCGTCAGCCAAACCCCATTCATCGATTTAGAATCCACCACCCCTAAACGTCGCAAAGCAGCAAAGAAGCCGACACGCTGCCCGCTAACCTTTGACTTCCTGGAAGAGCGTGCAGACAGCGAACGCCCTGCACCTATCATGCAGGACTTATTCAGCTAGCAGCCAACCAGGTTAGCTCCATGTTGATTAGCTACGTGGTGGCCCACCGCGCAAATCGTGGCCATCAGCACTATAGATTTCCACCTCAACAAAGTCACCAGGGTTCAAGCCTTCTGCATCTTCAAGGTAAACCACACCGTCAATCTCTGGTGCATCCGCTTTAGTGCGGCCGATAGCTTCGATATTACCTTCAACATCCGTTACGATTTCATCCACCAATACGGTTTGAATGCTGCCAATCTTGGCATGTACTTTAGCGGCACTGATACGCTCTTGCACTTCCATAAAGCGGCTCAAGCGCTCTTGTTTAACCTCTTCCGGTACTTGATCCGGCAAGGCATTAGCTGCGGCGCCATCTACTGCGGAATAAGCAAAACAGCCTACTCTATCCAATTGCGCCTCTTCCATGAAGTCTAGCAGTTGTTTAAAGTCGTCTTCGGTCTCGCCAGGGAAGCCAGCAATAAATGTACTGCGAATCGTAATATCCGGGCAGATTTCACGCCAAGCTTTGATACGCGCCAAGTTATTTTCACTGCTTGCCGGACGTTTCATTGATTTCAAGATGCGTGGGCTAGCGTGCTGGAATGGCACATCTAGGTACGGCAGAATCAGGCCATCCGCCATCAATGGGATTACCTCATTCACATGTGGGTATGGATACACATAGTGCAAACGTGTCCATACACCCAGTTCGCTTAACGCTTGCGTTAACTCTGTCATACGGGTCTTAACCGGACGACCGTTCCAGAAGCCCGGACGATATTTCACATCTACACCATATGCTGAGGTATCTTGTGAAATTACTAGAATCTCGCTAACACCGGCATTGACCAGGTTTTCAGCTTCATTCAGCACCTCGCCGATTGGACGGCTGACTAAGTCACCACGCATGCTAGGAATAATACAGAAGCTACAGCGGTGGTTACAGCCTTCTGAAATTTTCAGGTAAGCGTAATGTTTAGGTGTCAGCCTAACGCCTTGTGGCGGCACTAAATCAATAAATGGCTCATGCGGTTTAGGCAGGTTTGCATGCACGGCGGTCATCACTTCTTCTAACGCATGTGGGCCAGTAACAGCCAGTACGCTAGGGTGCGCAGCCTCAACCACGCCTTTTTTAGCGCCTAAACAGCCAGTGACAATCACTTTACCGTTTTTGTTAATCGCCTCGCCAATCGCATCTAACGACTCTTCAACCGCACTATCAATAAAACCACAGGTATTAACGACCACCAAATCCGCTTCGCCATAGCTGCCAGAAATTTCGTAGCCTTCTGCACGTAATTGGGTGAGAATACGCTCTGCGTCTGAGCCTGCCTTAGGGCAGCCTAGCGATACAAAGCCTACTTTAGGCGTGGAGTTTTTGCTTGTAGTACTCATTGTCATAAAAACCTATAAATCTTAAAAATTAATTCGAATGTATATTATTGCAATTGCTTGGATGTATGTTGTGGTACTCATGGCCGCCACTGAAAAATCAATCACCGCCGGACTACTTACGTTTTTCTTCTACGGCTTACTGCCCTGCGCGCTTCTGCTATGGTTGCTTGGCGTTAAACATCGACGTTACCAACAAAGCAAACAATCAATGGATGAAATAACCCACCCAGAAGATGGTGCTAACACCAAGAGCGATGAGTAGCACCTGACTAACAGTTGCTTTTAGCTCCGTGCGCTTATGCAGGCTAGGAATCAAATCTGCAACTGCTACATAAAGCATGCTAGCTGCTGCCAAGCCTAAAATATAAGGCACCCAACTCATTACATATTGCAACGCATAGTAAGCAATCAACCCACCAACTAAAGTGGCTAAACTAGACACTAAATTAAATACCAGTGCTTGCTTTTTACTGTAGCCTGAATGTAACAAGATTAAAAAATCACCCACTTCCTGTGGGATTTCGTGCGAAATAATAGCGAGTGCTGTCACTACGCCCAATTTAACATCCACCAGAAATGCAGCAGCAATTAACACACCATCTACAAAATTGTGAAACGTATCACCAATCATAATCATCATACCGCTACGCCCACTATCGTGGTGATGCGCATGTGTATGACTGTGCGCCATTGTTAATGACGGTCCTTTTGTAGTGCTTACTGCTTTATATTTGTGATGACTCGCAGTTGACTCGGCTTGTGTTTGCGAATGTGTTAATGGACAATTTTCTTCTGTATGAATTGCGTGCACTTCACAATGATCACCATGGCAATGGCGCCAGATTACCAGCTTTTCCAACACAAAAAACAATAACAACCCAATTAACAAAGTGACTGAAATGCTTTCAACACTGCTCGCTTCATCAAAAGCATGTGGCAGAATTTCTAAAAACACAGCACCTAGCATCGCACCAATCGCGTAGCTGACCAGCATGGGAATCCATGCGGTGCGCAGATTGAGTGCAAACAATGCGGCCAAAGATACACTTAGCAAACCGCCAGTAAAACTAGCGATAATAATCCATGCAAGAATTGGTAATTCGGGAATGCTCATGCAATACTTTGATCAGTAATAAAGTACGCTATTATAACTGAGCGGCAGTCACATCTCTATGTGTGATTCCATCCAAATCATACTTGCCATACGTCCCGTGATGTTATCGCGTCTAAAAGAGAAAAAACGCGCTTGATCTGTGTAGGTACAAAAATCTTCATTAACGCCAGCACCATAGATGGCAGTTACCCCTATACGATTAAGACGCTGCTGCGCAATCCTATACAAATTAGCTAACCACTTATCACCAGAGGTTGAGGTTTCCAGCAACTTAAACGCCTGACTAGATTGACTGTCTTTTGCAATAAACTGCTCACGCACATCGCCGCCTACTTCAAATGCATTAGGGCCAATCGCTGGGCCTAACCAGACCAACACTTCATCCGCAGGCACTTGCATTTTTTGCACTGCGGCTTCAATTACGCCATCACAAAGCCCTCGCCAGCCGGCATGCACAGCAGCTACGACACGCCCCTTTATGTCACACAATAAGACAGGCAAGCAGTCCGCTGTCATGGTGACACAAACTACGTTCACTTTAGTGCTAAAAGAGGCATCTGCAGTTTGTAAGCAGGTGCTGGTGGCGGCATCAATCACTTCGGTACCATGTACCTGATTCACCCAAACTGGCTCACTAGGCAAATATGGGCTTAATAACTGACGGTTTTTCGCCACTGCAATAGGATCATCTTGCACATGCGCGCCCAAATTCAAGCTAGCATAGGGCCCAACGCTGACGCCACCAATACGTGTTGTCTGCAATGCTTTTACATGACTAGGTGCGGGCCAATTGGGGGTAATAAAATTAATAGATGCAGCATTCGCCATTATTATTCCATTCGTTCAGAACTAAACCTCTTCCTCATCATCGAAATCGGCGTCATCTTCCTCGTCATCGAATAAATCGTCATCCTCATCCGCCAGGTAAGGTTCCATGCTTAATTCGAAGCCTTCCTCGTCATCACGCTCATCTTCATGACGCATCGCTTCTAATAACACCTTCATATCATCGGCTAGCTCAATCTGCCACTCCATAAACTCATTGGTGGCTGGATGCACCAAGCCGAGTTTGATCGCATGCAAAGCCTGTCGATGAAATTGACTAACTGCATCACGTAATGTTTGTGTCATAGCACGAATCGGCACAATACCGCGGAAGCCATAAACTGGATCACCGACTAAAGGTGCTTTCAAGTGCTGCATATGCACACGAATCTGGTGGGTACGACCAGTTTCAAGGTTGCAGCGCAAATAAGTTTGCACGGAAAAACGCTCTAAGATTTCATAACGCGTAATCGCTGGCTTACCCATTCGATTAATCGCCATTTTAGTTCGCGAACGCGGGTCTCGACCCAAAGGCTGATCCACCACACCGTTACGCCAGAGTTGCCCCCAGACAATCGCACGATACTCACGCTTCACGGTACGTGCTTGTAATTGGCGCACTAAATGCGTTTGTGCATTTAAGGTTTTAGCGACAACAAGCAAACCGCTGGTCTCTTTATCTAACCGATGCACAATCCCAGCGCGAGGCACATCATGTAATTGTGGTGCATGGAATAATAATGCATTCAGTAAAGTACCACTCCAGTTACCAGCCGCAGGGTGAACGACTATGCCAGCAGGTTTATTAATTACCAAAATATGGTCATCTTCATAGACGATATTTAATGGAATATCTTCTGCGGTAAATGCGCGAGTTTCCGGCTTTACTTGCACATCAACAGCCACCTTCTCCCCACCCCACACTTTTGTTTTTGAGGTACTAGCTACGCCATCTACTGTGACTAATCCAGATTTAATCCAAGCCTGCAATCTTGAGCGCGAATGTTCAGGTAGTAGTTTTTGCAAAGCAACATCAAGGCGCAATCCACCGAGATCAGATGAAATCGTAAGATGAATGAGGTTATTAAGAGATTGTTGAGTAGCGTCTGTCATCGGTTATAATTGGGATAAATTCTTAAAGGTGGTTTTGCATGAAGTATATCTCAATTTTGGCTTTTACCTTCTTACTCAGTGGTTGTGCAATTTTTGGTACACCTACTGAGCTTGATGATACAAAAGGCTGGAGTGCCGAACGCATCTATCAAGAAGGTGCAGCAAAAATGCAAGATAAAGACTATGCAAAAGCGCTTGTATACTTTCAAAAACTAGAGTCTCGCTATCCACATGGCAAGTATGCCACTCAAGCACAACTTGAAACGGCCTATGCCCACTACAAAAAGCAAGATCCAGTTTCAGCAGTTGCAGCAGCAGATCGTTTTATTAAGCTACACCCTAATCACGCCAACGTAGATTATGCATACTATTTAAAAGGGCTGGCTGTATTTAACGAGCGTGGAATTATCGAGAAATTTACCAAACAACAGGTTAGCGATCGAGACCCTCGTGCGTTAAAAGATTCTTTTGCAACATTTAAAGAGTTGGTGACACGTTTCCCAAAAAGTCGATATGTCAAAGATGCAACACAACGTATGATTTACCTTGCTAATAGTCTTGCGGACCACGAATTACATGTTGCACGTTATTACATGAAACGCCAAGCTTATGTCGGTGCAGTAAATCGCGCTAAGTACGTTTTAGAATACTATCCTCAATCACCTAATATTGAAGAAGCTTTAGTCATTATGATTAGCGCCTACGACTTAATGGGGTTAGAGGATTTAAAAAATGACACGCTGAGAATCCTCAAAACCAACTATCCAAATAGCGCCATGTTAGGCAAAGGCGTACCTGATGATGAGCGTATATGGTGGAAGTTTTGGGAAAGCTTATATTAAAGCGAATAATGAACTAACATTTACCAAATCCAATCAATACATGCATGAATTACTTTAATAAATTGCCTGGATTTATTAAAACCCCATCAGGGTTGGAATGGGTTTTATTTAAAAAAATCCCACATATTTTCAGCATTGGAACTCTTTCCTCATGCTTACCAATACTTAATATATATCTTAGTAATGAATTCATCACCAGAGAACAGCAACAAACCATCTATCAATTAATGGGGGTTGTCTTTAGTGTCTGGTTTTTTACAGGCGTGATTGCTATCGGTTGCATTGTAGTGATCATTATGAAAGGGCCTGCCTACGTTGCAGACCCTTATGAACTACCTAAAGAAAACAGAAATTTAGAAAAAATACCTTAATAGTCAGATTGATTTTGATACTACATTCAGACTATTTTTAAGATATAAATCAGTAAGCACTGAAATAAAATATAAGCATCCGCTAACGTTCAGCAATCGTATTAATGCTTTTTAGCACGCCTATCTTTGTCATCAGCTTCTTTTTTAGCTTTCAGTTCAGCACGTTGAGCAGTCTTACGACGACGCATGCTTACAATCCCCTCTCCTGGCTTACGTTTATCCTCTTCTTCAGCAAACGGGTTGTGCCCTTGCTTGTACTCTACACGCAATGGTGTACCTGAAAGCTGGAAGGTTCTGCGGAAGGTCTTTTCCAAAAAGCGTGTATACGCATCTTTTACGCCATCCACATGGCTACCGTGAATGACCACGATAGGTGGATTGCTGCCGCCCTGATGCGCATAGCGCAGTTTAGGACGAATACCTTTGCTGATAGGTGGCTGATGCTGCTGCAAGGCATCAATCAGTACACGTGTCAGCTGTGGCGTTGCCAGCTTAGCGAAAGCAGCTTTATAAGCTATATCTACCGATTTAAACAGCTCTGGCAGACCTTTTTTACGCAATGCTGAAATGTAATGGAACTCAGCAAAATCTAGGAACTGTAACTTACGGTCGATCTCACGCTTAATCCAGTCGCGTTCGTCTTCTTTCAAACCATCCCATTTATTGATCGCAACCACTAAAGCACGGCCAGCATCCAAGATATAAGCCGCCACGTGCGCATCCTGCTCGGTAATGCCCTCTTGCGCATCCACCACCAGAATCACCACATTGGCTTCTTCAATCGCCTGTATGGTTTTAATCACGGAGAATTTTTCAATCGCCTCAAAAATACGGCCGCGTTTACGCACACCTGCGGTATCAATCAGCGTGTAATGTTTACCGTTCTTTTCTAAATCGATATGGATAGAGTCACGCGTGGTCCCTGGCTCATCATAAGCAATCACGCGCTCCTCACCCAGCAAGGCGTTTACCAGTGTAGATTTACCCACATTTGGGCGGCCAACAATTGCCACTTTTGGAATCTTGTCACCGGTGTAATCAGTGACCGGCTCATCTTCGATTTCTTTGAAGTTTTCTAAAGCCAGTTCGATAATATCGCGCACGCCTTCGCCATGTGCGGAGGAGATAGAAAGCGGATAACCTAAGCCTAACTCATGGAAATCTGCGCTGACCACTGCTTTTTGCATACCTTCAGTTTTGTTCACAGCCAGCAATACCGGGCATTTACTGCGACGTAAACGATTGGCAATATCCATATCCTGCGGTGTGGCGCCTTGGCGGCCATCTACCAAAAAGATGATGGCATCAGCTTCATCAATCGCTTGCAGCGTTTGCTTCGCCATCGCTTTTAAAATACCGCTATCAGTATTTGGTTCAAAACCGCCGGTATCCACTACCAAATACGGCTGGCTGGCGCCTATGCCACGTCCATAGTGCCGATCACGAGTTAGACCTGGCAAGTCAGCAACTAGCGCGTCACGGCTTTTGGTTAAACGGTTAAATAATGTTGATTTGCCGACGTTAGGTCGACCAACCAAAACAATGGTAGGTATCATGTGAGCCTTCTATAAAGCATTGAAGCTAATTGATAATTTCACTCATCAATTAGCTCAATTAATTTTTAATTCTAAATAATATACGATTAAATTAAATCAACGATCTCATTTAACTTGAATCGCGTATAAACCGCCACCGCGCGACTGCGCCAATAGCGTGTCGCTATTAATGGTGACCAACTGCGGCATAATAGGGGTTTCATCTGTTTTAATTCTGGCAGAAAATGCCCCATCTTCACGTTTAAGAAAATGGACGTAACCTTCTATATCACCTACTGCAACACGATCCCCCATCGGTAGCGGCGCTGTTACCTGTCTATCTTTAAGCGCAGCTTGGCGCCAATAGGTTTTGCCTGTGGCATAATCCAATGCATAAACTGAACCAACTGCATGTGATACGTAGATACGTGCATCTTCGTGACTCAAACCGGTCAAGCTTGATATATCTCTATTCCAGACCACTCGACCTGTAGCACGGTCAACTGCCGCAATACGCCCCTGATATGCAACTGCATAGACTAGAGGCCCATCAACCATAGGCAAGCTGGTAATATCTGCGATACGTTCTATTTCAGTAACACCTTTGGGTTGAGCAACGGAGGCTTCCCATAAAAGCTTGCCATTATCAGCTCGAATAGCCGCTAGTTTGCCTCCAGCAAAACCAGCATATACGGCACCTCCATCAACCACCAAACCTGCACTGCTTCGCAGGGTTAACGCAGGGCTAGTCCGGTCATAAACCCATTTTCTACTTCCGTCATCCGCGTTGATGCCATAAATGCGACTATCACCAGTACGTACAATCACCATACCATCGTAATATTTAGGCGCACTTAAAACTTCACTACTTAGTCTCGATAGCCACTGTAATTTGCCTGCATTATCATAAGCATAAACTGCGCCTTTTTGAGTGCCAACAAGCACTAAACTACCACCTACGCCTACACCACCAGTCAGCTTTTCATCCACTTTTGTACGCCAAAGCTCTTTACCATTGGTGGAATCCAATTTTAATAGATCACCTTCGGCACTAGCAGCATAAACAACGCCGGCTTCAACTACTGGTGAAAAATCGTAGTTGCCTGCCGAGCCAAGCTTCGCCTGCCATAAAATCTTAGCAGTTGCGGTTGACTCAAACTCAGCTAAAGGTTCTAGCTCTATCGCTTCACGACCAAATACGCGCTCAGACAAATCTGTTTTTAGATCAGTAATTGCCGTACAAGCAGAAAGCAAAGTTAAGCTGTATATAGCCAACAACGCTGTTGATTGTTTAATAAAACGCATTAAATATTAGCCTAGCGAGTCAATTTTTTGTTGTGTCAGATGACGATAGCGACCTTGCACATCAAGCTTAGTCAGCGCAAGTTCGTAAGCAGCTTTTGCTTCATCACGCTTACCTAAACCGAGCAACACGTCACCTTTCAGATCAAGAAATAATCCATCAAAGCCTGCATCGTGCTTCGCTTCTAGAATCTTTAATGCTGCATCAAAACTTTTCTCTTCTGCCAAAATGTTAGCTAATTGTAAACTTGCAATTGCGCTGACTGAGCTTTCTTTAGCATTGCTAATAGCCCACTCCAACTGTGCTTTTGCACTTTTAATCTCATTCGCTTCGTAATTGATTTTTGCTGCAAATACCGCAGCACGTCCTGCATACGGTGTAGCACTATATTGATCCATTAAAACTGCAGTTTTAGCTTGTATTGCTTTTGTATCTTTGACATCAGTGACCAATAATGCCTGGTATTCAGTAGAAGCACTCACGGCCTGTTTTGTTTGATAATAAGCCCAGCCTTGATAAGCTGCATAGGCTACCAACAAACCAATCACCAAGTTGCTGACCATTTTCCCGTAGGTTTTCCACCAGGCTTTTAACTCATCTAACTGTTCTTGCTCTTCTAAATCGTATGCCATTCTTATTCCTAAATATATTTAATTCAAAAACTTACACTACTAATATTATCCATTGACTACTTTTTTACCTGGAATCGCAGCTAACAAATTTTGTGTATAGGTATGCTGTGGGTGTTCATAAATGTCCGCCACGCTCCCATGCTCAACAACACGACCTTGATGCATCACTACGATATCATCTGCAATATGACGAACAACACGTAAATCATGGCTAATAAAAAGATAACTTAATGCCATTTCCTGCTGTAACTCTTTAAGCAATAAAAGAATTTGTGCTTGAATTGATACATCTAATGCAGATACTGGCTCATCACACACAACCACTTTAGGCTGCAATACCAGCGCTCTGGCTATGCCAATACGCTGCCTCTGCCCACCCGAAAATTCATGCGGGTATTTTTGCATATCAGCCTCAGTTAAGCCAACTCGCTTTAATATGGCAATGACTTTATGCTTACGCTCCGCTGCATCACCTAAGCCATGAATCAGCAAGCCCTCGCCTACCAAATCGCCAACACGCATACGTGGATTAAGCGAAGCAAATGGATCCTGAAATACCATTTGTAAATCTTTACGCTCAGTTCGCAATGCTTCCGGATTGAGTTTAGCTAAATCTTTACCTGCAAAAATGACTTCACCACTGTCTATCGACTGCAATTGTAACAGACATCTTGCTAAGGTGGATTTACCACTACCTGATTCACCAACAACTGCCAGTGTTTTACCCGCACGTAACTGGATGCTGACATCATTCAATGCTTTTACGGTAGTTTTACCAAAACCAAATTTTCCACTACGTTGCGTATAGGTTTTAGTAAGGTGCCTAGCTTCTAAGATATATTCACTCATATAGCAGCACCCATTGATTGACTGTTAGGATTTGATAACCATGCGTAATCAATCGGTTTTAAATCTTTCTTACCTTCCGCGTCTGGTACACATGCCAACAGTGCTTTCGTATAAGGGTGCTGGGGATTATCCAGCACTTGCTGTTTGGTACCAGCCTCCACAATCTCACCTCTAAACATCACCACCACGTTATCTGCAATGTCTGCCACCACACCAAAATCATGCGTAATAAACAGCATCCCCATATTCATTCGGGTTTTCAGGTCGTCCAGTAGCTTTAGAATTTGCGCCTGCACAGTCACATCCAATGCTGTAGTTGGTTCATCTGCAATCAACAAACGTGGTTCACAAGCAATACTCATCGCAATCATCACACGCTGACGTTGCCCACCAGACAGCTCATCTGGATAACTATTTGCACGACTCGCTGGGATACCTACCATCTCCAGCAGACTTGCTACTTTATCCTTAAGAGCCTGATTTTTTAAGCCAAGGTGCATCGTCAAACTTTCACCAATTTGATAACCAATGGTTAACACAGGGTTCAAGGACGTCATTGGCTCCTGAAAAATCATGGCGATTTTAGCACCACGTATTTTTTGCAACGCTTTCTCATTTAGCAAGCTAATATCTTGCAGGCCGACTTCACTATCGTTGAATAAAATTTTGCCGCTGTTGAGTTGTAACTGTTGTGATAGTAATCCCATCACAGATAACGCAGTCAAGCTTTTACCACTACCAGACTCACCGACCACACAAGTGGTTTTACCCGCTTCTATACTAAAGCTGACGTTATTGACTAATAATCGTGATGGCGCAACTTTAGGCGATATGGTGACGTGCTGTAACTGCAATAGCGGCTGGTTATCATCAGATTGAACTGTAGCAGTAGGTTTACTCATCATTTACTCAATACTATAAACAATCGTCACAACAACGCGAGCAATTTTATCGATAGTGGATTTATCGTAAACACCACCATAACTATCATCACCAGCATCACCACCTACGGGTAAAATATAAAAGGCGCCTTGTGAGGCGGATTTCATCACACCCACCTTTACACCATCTTGTTTGACAAATTCAGTTGCACGGCTGCGTGCATTTTTGGTTGCGGCCGCAATCAGTGACATTTTGATGTTTTCTAAATCACTTACTAAGTAGGATGGCGACCTTGCAACCACAGGGTGGTTTTCTGCACGCAATTGTAATAGTGCCTTATTCGCATTGGTGATTTTATTTAGGTCTTTTGTAGCTACGCGTATTGTTTGATAGGCATCATATCCATTTTGCACTTGTCTTGGCGTATCTTTAATAAATACATCATCGTAGTGCGGATTTAACGTTTCAATATCAACAGTCCAAGTGTTAGCATCTAAGCCTTGGCCTATCAAAAAATCCTCAACTACCTTGCGTTCCGTAGCTAGTTTCTCTAAAGCTTCAGCCTGTGTTGGCTGTGTAACGCTGATCATAAGTTCCCATTCAGCGCTATCTGCTTTAATCGGTTTTTCCGCTAGCCCCTTCACCGTAATAGATTGCTGACCAGACATTGCACGTTTACCCTGCACGCCTAGGATAAATGCTGCAGCGGACATCCCAATTGCCAAAAAGATACCCAATGCAACCATCGCTTTAAATAAATTATTTTGCTCGTTCATTGAATACCTTTTGATCAGTACGTTAATTATTAGGCTTGATTATTACTTAAGTTTAGGCCACTGAATTTAATGACTAGTTAAGTAAGCAACTGCTGCTTCTACACTTAATTTTTGCTGTTCACCTTTGACTGTTGCCAACAACGGTTTCAATGCAACTTCGTTATTCGCCACTTCATCATCACCCAATATCAACGCATATTTGGCACGACTACGGTCAGCTTTTTTCATTTGAGATTTAAAACTGCCACCACCAGCATGCAAAACAACTTGAATATTGGCATTACGCAAACGTTCAGCAATACCAAAAGCCACCGCTTCAGCTTGCTCACCCACATTAACTAAATACACATCAGGCGCATCATCCGCTGTAATTTGATACTCTTGCATTAATAAGAACACTCGTTCCAGACCAATGCCAAAACCACACGCTGGCGTTGCATCACCACCTAGGCGCTCAACCAAACTGTCATAACGACCACCACCAGCAATCGTACCTTGGGCGCCAAGCTTAGTCGTCACCCACTCAAAAACTGTACGATTATAGTAATCCAAACCACGTACCAATCGCGGATTAATGGTGTAAGCAACACCCGCATCACTCAGCCGTTTACACAGACCATCAAAATGCGTGCGAGTTTCAGCGCCCAGACAATCAAGCAACTTAGGCGCTGCCTCACACATGGCTTGCATACGCGGGTTTTTAGTATCTAAAATACGTAACGGATTAGTATGTAAACGACGTTTTGCATCTTCATCCAGCAAATCTGCATGTTGCTCAAAGTAGGCTATTAACACATTACGATATTCAGCACGCTCGTGGGCATCGCCAATACTGTTGATTTGCAATTCGACATCTTCTATACCTAATTCACGCCACAGTCTTGCCAGTAATACAATTTGCTCAGCATCCACTTCCGGCGTTTCAAAGCCAAACGCTTCTACACCAATTTGATGGAACTGACGCTGACGTCCCTTTTGGACATTCTCATGTCGAAACATAGCACCGCTGTACCATAAACGTTGCGGTCCATTGTAAGTAAGATTATGTTCAACCACCGCACGCACGCACCCTGCTGTACCCTCTGGTCGCAAAGTGAGTTTATCGCCATTCAGCGCATCTTCCCAGGCGTACATTTCTTTTTCAACAATATCGGTATGCTCACCTACACTACGGACAAAGAGTTCGGTTGGCTCCACTATGGGCATACGGATATTTTTATAACCATACTGTGACAGTACACGGCGCGCTGTGTCTTCTAATTTAAACCATAAGGGTGTCGCCTCTGGCAGGATGTCGTAAAAACCTTTGATACTTTGAAATTTGTTACTCATGAACTTTTATCATTGCCTATTTTGAATTGACTGCTTGTATTGGAATTATTTTTGGCGCAGACGCTAGGCGCAACTTACCACCTTCAGCATAATTTTTCTGCACGTAAGCTTCTACGATTGCCTGAAACTCCTGAGCTATATGATCGCCTTTCAGGGTGACGGTTTTTTCACCATCCACAAAGACTGGTGCCACAGGCACTTCACCCGTTCCTGGCAAGCTAATACCAACATTGGCTAATTTAGACTCACCTGGGCCATTGACCACGCATCCCATTACCGCCACGCTCATATTCTCAACCCCCGCATATGCATCGCGCCAGATAGGCATTTGGTTACGCAGGTAAGTTTGAATTTGCATCGCAAGTTCTTGGAAATAAGTTGAAGTAGTCCGGCCACAGCCAGGACAAGCTGTTACCAGCGGGGTAAATGAGCGTATGCCCATGGTTTGCAAGATTTCCTGCGCGACTACAACTTCTTTAGTACGAGGCTCATTAGGTTCTGGGGTGAGCGAAACACGAATTGTGTTACCAATCCCTTGCTGCAAGAGTAAGGCTAACGCCGCGGTTGAAGCCACTATACCTTTTGAACCCATTCCCGCCTCAGTTAAACCTAAATGCAACGGATAGTCACAACGATTAGCCAGCTCGGTATAAACTTTAACCAAATCCTGAACATCACTGACTTTGCAAGAAATGATAATTTGATTCGGTGACAAGCCTAAAGCTACGGCCTGTTCTGCACTCTCAAGTGCGGACTGGATTAGGGCTTCACGCATCAAGGCATCAGCTGTCATTGGCTCTGCTAACTTAGCGTTATCGTCCATCATTTGAGCCATTTTGGCTTGATCCAGACTACCCCAGTTCACACCGATACGCACAGCTTTTTTATACTGAATCGCGGCCTCAATCATCGACGCGAACTGTTCATCACGCTTAGAGCCTTTACCTACATTGCCTGGGTTAATACGGTATTTCGCTAACGACTCAGCACAATCTGGGTATTGCGCCAGTAACTTATGGCCGTTGTAATGAAAATCCCCCACTAACGGTACATTACAACCTAGCTTATCTAAACCACGGCGAATATTACCCACTTGCGCAGCAGCTTCAGGTGAATTGACTGTGATACGTACTACTTCAGAACCTGCTTGCCACAGTTCATGCACCTGCTTGATGGTAGCTTCGGCATCCGCAGTATCGGTATTGGTCATACTTTGCACGACGACTGGCGCAGGCAAAGTGCCCAACAAACCGCCACCGACAGGCACATGCCCCACCATGACTTGCAAGGTATGACGGGCTTTATTTTGCATAAACAAACTCAACGATTACTCCAAGCTGATGCGTGCAACATTGTTTCGAGTGTAGCTTGCCAAATCTAGTGCTTGCCCTGAAACATTAACAGTAGCTGCTTTGGCATTACCAATAACAACATTAAATGGTGGTAGAAAACTTAGTAGCTGTGTATCACCTGCGTCCAACGTACTTTCATAAAGCACTTGCCCGCTCTTATCACTCACACGCACCCAAGTCTCCTCTGTCACCGTCATGCTTACTTTTTTGGCAGTTACCCCTGCTGGATTAACCTCAGTTTTCAATTGAGACTCTGACTTAATGCTTGATTCAGTAGGCAATACTTTCGTTGCAGCTGAAGCAGATGTTGATTGTTGCGTCTGCAATCCCACCTGCTGATTGGCTGATGGTGCCTGCTGAACAACAACGGGCTGGTTTGTCGTCGCTGAATCAACAGCTTGGGGCAACACTTCTTCAGGTTGCCGCTCCGCTGCAGGCAAAGCAACTTCAGGTAAAGGCATCTCAACAGCAGGCTCGCTATTGACTGGCGCGTCTGATACTGAGGCAGTGACTGGCTGATTTTCTCCATCTTGCAACTTAAACTGTTCTGGCAAGTATTCAAGATAAACAAACCAAGCGAGTAGAAAAAGTAAAACTAAAATACTACCAAGAATATATAAAAGCCATGGTTGGCTATCCTTAGTTAATTGCACTGGCTGCATTGACGGATTAACAGCCAATGGATTAGAAGACTGTACTGGTGACAATTGACGATAAGCATCCAGTAATGGTGCCGCATCAATTTCTAGTAACCTTGCGTAGTTACGAATAAATCCGCGCGTTATCATTGCATCAGGTAACAAATCAAATGCATCATGCTCTAGCGCATCAATTTGCTTCACACTGTAGCGCAAACTGTCTGATACATCTTGCTGAGACAGCTTCTTTTCGCTCCTAGCTGCTGCCAACACGCTACCTAACGACACCGCCACTGGAATCTCTGCATGTAACTTATTACTTACACTTGCATCTTCAATCTGTTGTGTATCTGTCATTATTAATTTCCACTCTGTAACAACTTTGCTTGCTCTGAATCTGGATATTGACTTCTTAACTCAAGCGCATAACTTGACTCATCATCTCGATTGCCAAGTAAACGTGCAATTCTGATAGAAAGCCAGAGCAACTCAGGACCAGGTCTACTCAACATTGCGTTCTGTAGGGTGATTTTTGCATTAGTGATTTCATTGCGATTGAATTGAATCAGCGCAAGTTGATATGCTGCGGAATGAAACAAAGGCTCGGCTTGTAATGCACGCTGAAAGTACACTTCGGCATTACGGACATCTTGTTTACGCAATGAGCAGATACCCGCGTTAGTGTAAGCCATAGCTGGCGTAGCATATAAAGGATTCTTTACTGCCGCTAAAAATTCTTTAATTGATTCATCTACTCGACCACGGGAACACAAGAAATTACCGTAATTATTATGGGATTCTGAGTTATTGGGTTCTACCTGTACGGCTTGTTTAAAGTTTTTCTCAGCCAAGACATCTTGCCCAAGTGCGGAATGCACTAAGCCTAAACCATTGTAGGCAAAACCAAAGGTTGGATCGATATTAGTCGCTATAGTGAACTCCTCTAGAGCGACTTCAAAATTTCTTTGCTGAAAATAAACAAAACCCAAGTCATTGTGAGCACGCGCTCTTGCGCGTGCATTCTCAACCTCGAAGGCCTGTTGCTTCTGCGTTGCACAAGCCGCTAAAAAACTGGCAAGCAAAATAATTGAAACCAGTCCTACGGTATGCTTCCAGATATGATGCAGGAACTCATTTGTTGATTTTTTAGCAGACAACTTGGCACATCTCAATTGCCGAGTTAACAAAAAGATTAAATTCATTTAACACTCACCTCGTTTAATTAAACGGATTCTATCGGAATATGCTTAGCAGTACGTTTGGTTTTATCTAGCACTTTACCGGCTAACTGGCCACATGCAGCATCAATATCATCACCGCGTGTTTTTCGCACAGTCACTACATAACCAGCCTGCATCAAAATATCACGGAAAACGCGTACATGACTCGGTTTAGACGTATCATAACCGCTATTAGGGAACGGGTTAAATGGGATTAAATTAAATTTACAAGAAACATTCTTCACTAACGCTAGAAGTTGGTGTGCGTGCTCAACGGTATCATTGACGCCATCGAGCATGACATATTCAAAAGTCACGAAATCACGTGGGGCTTTTTCAAGATAGCGATTACACGCTGCCATTAATTCTTTAAGTGGGTATTTTTTATTAATAGGCACAATCACATCGCGCAATGCATCATTTGGCGCATGTAAAGACACCGCCAAAGCCACAGGGCAATCTTCCTTAAGCCTATCCATCGCTGGCACCATACCACTTGTCGACAAAGTGACACGGCGGCGACTTAAACCATATGCGCTATCATCCAGCATAATCTGCATCGCGGTCACGACATTATCGTAGTTAGCCAAAGGCTCACCCATACCCATCATCACTACATTACTGATGATACGGTCGCTCGCGGGCAACATATCGTAGCCCGGCTCTTGTCGCAATGTTTTAATAGCGATTGCCAACTGGCCAATAATTTCTGCAACGCTTAAGTTGCGATTAAAGCCTTGACGCCCAGTAGAGCAGAAGGTGCACTCCAGTGCACAGCCCACTTGGCTTGAAACACATAAAGTACCGCGGTCATCTTCAGGGATGAAAACAGTCTCTATGCTATTTGCAGTATCTGTTCCGATCAGCCACTTACGTGTACCGTCGTTTGACACTTGTGCTAACTGCACTGTCGGCAAAGTAATCTCTGCATCGACAGCCAGTTTTTCGC
>CAZZDN010000020.1:0-20397 GCA_964652655.1 uncultured Methylotenera sp. | reverse complement strand
TTCCATGAACGCACCGCAACGTGAGGCGGTAAAGTATTTAGACGGCCCATTACTCGTACTCGCAGGCGCGGGTAGTGGCAAAACACGCGTAATCACGCAAAAAATCAGCTACCTCATTAACGAGGCAGGTTATGCACCTAAAGAAATTGCCGCCATTACTTTTACCAATAAAGCTGCGTTAGAAATGCAAGAGCGTGTGGCCAAGCTCATGCAAGGTACAAACCTTAAAGGTCTCACCATTGCCACGTTTCACTCATTGGGCTTGCAAATGTTAAGGGCGGAGGCGGCCCTACTGGGCTACAAGCCACAGTTTTCTATTCTTGACTCTTCCGATAGTTTTAAAATTTTGGCAGATGTATTAGCCACCACAGATAAACAGTTATTGCGTAAAACCCAATGGCAGATTTCAAACTGGAAAAACGCATTTATCAACCCAGATCAAGCCAAAGCACAGGCTGATGAGGAGCTAACTCATGCGGCTGCGAAGGTGTATCAGATTTACCAGCAAACCTTAAAAGCCTATCAGGCCGTTGATTTTGATGATTTAATCAAACTACCCGTAGAGTTATTTGAACAGCACGAAGATGCGCTCAACAAGTGGCAACGCAAATTGCAATATTTGTTGATTGACGAGTATCAAGATACCAACGCCTGTCAGTATAAACTGGTTAAAATGCTGACTGGCTTGCGGGGTCAGTTTACCGCAGTGGGTGATGATGATCAGGCCATTTACGGCTGGCGTGGCGCAGATGTTGAGAATCTGCGACAACTCACGACAGACTTCAGCAAATTGAAAGTGATTAAGTTAGAGCAAAACTATCGCTCTACCGTACGCATCCTACGTGCCGCCAATCAGGTGATCTCGAATAATCCTAAACTATTTGAAAAGAAACTTTGGAGTGAGTTGGGCACTGGTGATTTAATTCAAGTCACAGCGGCCATGAGCGAAGAGCACGAAGCTGAAAGTGTGGTCATGAAGTTACAAGCACATAAGTTTGAACATCGTACTTATTACAAAGATTACGCCATTTTGTATCGCGGCAACCATCAGGCGCGTATCCTTGAGCAACACTTACGGAATCATAAAATCCCCTACACCGTTTCTGGTGGGCAATCATTCTTTGATAAAGCTGAAATTAAAGACTTGATTAGTTACTTAAGGCTCATTGCTAACGAAGATGATGACCCAGCATTTATTCGTGCTGCCACCACACCCAAAAAAGGCATCGGCAACACCACGCTTGAGCGCTTGGGTGAGTATGCTAGCGCACATAAAATTTCATTATTTGCAGCAGCATTCGAAGGTGGGTTTCAAAGCGAAATCGGCAATAAACAGCTAGAAGACTTACTCAACTTTTGCCAGTATATCAATAAGCTACAAGAGAGAGCCGTACGCGACCCAGCCAATGAAGTATTGAATGATTTACTAGCAACCATACAGTACGAGGCGTTTTTATACGACTCTGAAGAGCCTCGCGCCGCGGAAGTCAAATGGGCGAATGTACTGGACTTTACTGGCTGGCTATCTAAAAAAGGCGAACCAAGCACAGAATATGGTAACGAAAAAGACGGAAAAAACCTATTAGAGCTAACTCAAATGGTATCACTGATGAGTATGCTTGAAGGTCGTGAGAATGGTGAACCCGATGCAGTGAAATTATCTACCCTACACGCCTCTAAAGGCTTGGAGTTTGGCCACGTGTTTTTAATTGGTGTAGAAGAAGGCATTCTTCCACACCGTGAATCAATCGATAACGACAAAATTGAAGAAGAACGCCGTTTAATGTATGTGGGCATTACCCGCGCACAAAAGTCACTTAACATTTCATGGTGTAAAAAACGCAAACGTGCGGGTGAAATGGAAATGTGCGAGCCTAGCCGCTTTATTGCAGAAATCCCAAAAGATGATGTACGTCACTTCGGTAACCCATTTAACAAAGACCCAGAAGCTAGCAAAGATTTTGGTAAATCTAAAATGGCCAATATTAAAGCCATGCTGAACAAGCAGGCAGCTGAAGCCCCCTAATATCAAGATTTAAACTATTTAAATCAGCATTTGTTAAGTAAAAATTTGAAAGTCACCCATGCCATACATTACCCTCGATAACGCTTGCCTTGCTTTCGGTCACCACGCCCTACTCGATCATGCTGCATTTCAACTGGATGCTGGTGAGCGCGTCGGTTTAATTGGTCGCAACGGTGCTGGTAAATCCAGCCTGCTTAAAGCGATTGCAGGCACGATTAAACTTGATGATGGTATTGTGTGGCGAGCACCGAATGCGCGCGTGGTCTATGTACCTCAAGAGCCGGAGCTAGTAGCAACACATACCGTATTTGAAGCGGTGGCAGAAGGCTTGGGTAATCTGCAACAGATACTTGTGGATTACCACCAAGTCACCCATGACATGGGGCTACCAGAGGCTGATATTGAAGCACTGATGACCAAAATGCAGTCATTACAGCATGATTTAGATGCACAAAATGGCTGGGCAGCCCAATCACGTGTTGAGGCGGTACTAAGCCGTTTAAACTTAGATGCAGATGCACTGATTAACACCCTCTCTGGCGGCTGGCGTAAACGGGTAGCATTAGGCCGTGCGCTAGTAGCAGAACCCGAAGTACTACTACTGGACGAGCCTACCAACCATTTGGATTTAAGCGCGATTGAATGGCTAGAAGACCTATTACTCGGCTTTAATGGAAGCGTATTATTCATTACCCATGACCGACGCTTTTTAGACAAGCTCGCCACACGTATCACCGAGTTAGATCGTGGAAAACTGACTGACTTTATTGGTAACTTCACCGCTTATCAAGTGAAAAAAGAAGAGCTGATTGCCGTAGAAGAAACTCATGCCGCTAAATTTGACAAAGTGCTGGCGCAAGAAGAAGTATGGATACGCCAAGGCATCAAAGCGCGTCGTACCCGTAACGAAGGCCGTGTGCGCAGACTAGAGGCACTGCGCTTAGAGCGTGCGGCGCGCCGCGAACGTCAAGGCAATGTAAAACTTAACATTGACGTAGGCGAACGTAGCGGCAAATTAATTGCAGAGTTGGAAAACGTAAGCAAAGCTTACGGGAATAAAGTGCTAATTAAAAACTTCAGCACACGCATCTTGCGAGGCGACAAAATTGGTTTACTTGGCCCCAATGGGGTGGGCAAAACCACGCTCCTTAAATTAATATTGGGAGATATTGAGCCAGATAGTGGCACAGTTGAGCGCGGCAGTAAGCAAACAGTCGCCTATTTTGACCAAATGCGAGAACAGCTCAATGAAGAAGCAACATTGGCAGATACTATCAGCCCAGGCTCAGATTTTGTTCAAATTGGCGATGAGCGTAAGCACGTAATTAGTTATCTGGAAGATTTTTTATTCCCGCCACAACGCTCACGCTCGCCCGTTAAATCACTCTCAGGTGGTGAACGTAACCGTTTGTTGTTAGCGCGCTTATTTGCACGCCCTGCCAATATCCTAGTATTAGATGAGCCAACAAATGACCTCGATATCGACACACTAGAGCTATTAGAAAATCTGTTACAAGATTTTAATGGCACGTTATTCCTCGTCAGCCATGATCGTGCATTCTTAGAAAATACAGTGACTCAAGTAATTGCATTCGAAGGTAATGGCGTGTTGACTGAATTTGGCGGTGGGTATGATGATTGGCAACGCTTTAGCACCAAACGTGAAGCTGAAAAAGCTGCGCAAGCAAAAGCACAGGCAAGCAAACCAGCGGCTAAAGAAGTAGCCACAAAAACTAACAGTAACAAACTCAGCTTTAAAGAGCAAAAAGAGCTGGATGAGCTACCCGCGATGATTGAAGTTTTAGAGTCAGAACAAAACAGTATCAATACTACACTGGCTGACCCTAACATTTATGTGCAAAATCCTGATCAAGTTAAATTGCTGCAAGCGCGCTTAACTGCAATTGATACAGAAATCGAAGCCAAAATGACGCGCTGGGAAGAGTTAGATAAACGCAGCGCTTAATTACACACAGACGATACACTGATATTTAAGCAGAAATTACCCCCTAATTAATGCGGTATTTGGTAGCGTATGCACCTATTTTAGAAATAAAAAAACCTCTAATCTATTAATTTTAGATTGGAGGTTTGAATCGTCGCTATATTAATAGTTAGCAAAATGATTCACTGTTCATGATTTTACTGAGGGTGCAATCATGAGTACCAATAGTGCTGTATTTTGAAGTGAGCGCATAATGAACTCACTCGAACAGACATCTCGTCGGTTCAAAACAGATAACACTTTGGAGAATATTATGTGGACAACACCAGCAGCGACTGAAATGCGTTTTGGCTTTGAAGTAACAATGTACGTGATGAACAAATAATTCCTCATCGGAATGCACAAAGGGAGCTTAGGCTCCCTTTTTTATTGATAAGGCCTTGCCTGAATACACATTGATCAATAGCTTGTAGTTACTAGCTCGAGATTTAAGATGAGAAGCCACATTAATGAGCCGACTTCTTTAAAAAGTAAATTTGTGCTTTTGTTACCTAATATCGCTCTAATGACAAAAAGCCAGCTTACACTTAGCTGGCTTTTTGTATATTTAAGTAAAACTACTTGATTGCTAATCATGCAAACTTTCAATTGAGCTTAGAAGAAAAAAACTTTCACTTAAGTTAAAGCATTCAAATCAATGCTCCACCCCAAGTCGCCAAAGGTCTAGGTACATCTCCGATTTATTTAGTAAGTCTTCATTCATTTCCTCATAATTGAGCAAATGAGCTAACTCCAACTCTTTAGAAAAAGCGGTGTAACCTAGGCCTAACTTTCCTCCAGACACCTTGAAGCCAATAAAGTCTAAAATCGTTGGAAACATATCAAAGGGTAAAATCTGTTCACGGTTTTTCTCAAACCGGTCTTTCGATATAAACTGATTATAAATATGACGCTCTTTAATTTTATCCAGTTTGTCACTTACCGGATTTTCCATGGCTAAATGGTCCCCGAGTATCACTATATTCGTATCCTTTAAGTAGCCACTTTTCTGCACGAACTTCACAAATTTAGTCACTTGGTTAGAAGTGCACTCAACAATCCCCTCAAAGGTTTTAATACCCAGAGACTTACAATACTTAGAAAAATGCCCATCAGGACCATGTGTATCAATAGTGGTAATGGTTAAATTAAAGGGCTGTTTATTTTTATGCAACTCAATCAATTTGGATTTTGCTACGGCAAACAACTGATCATCATACAAACCCCAGAAGTTCATTTCTGCATCCGTCAACTTGCCTTTTAGCTCATCACGTCCATACACTTCATCATAATGGTGACCTTGAAAAAACATGCCTTTACCAGCAAAGCCAAGCGCATCCCCTCCCAGATAAACATTGTGATAGCCAGCATCATGCAAAATATCACCTAGACAAACGGCATTAGGCAAAAAGTTTTTCATTCTTTCGCCCTGATCATTACCGTCATAGAGACTCACACTTTTAAGCGGTACACCACATTGCGTAGCCGTAATACCAGCAATAGTCCACCATGTACCAGGCGCTTTTTTATATTCGCTAAAACTTAGGCCTTTTAATTGATCCATACTGCTGAGCAGATTTTTACCAAATAACTTGGGCTCTTGATATGCGTTTTCTAGGCTCTCTACATAAATCAACACTAAGTTTTTAGGTTTAGTCGCCTCAACCTTTACATCATGAGGATTCAAGTAATGCGCAGAAAAGTAATCATTACCGAATAAGTTATGTAGAAAAATAGTGACTGAAAACTGCACACAAAAATATATTGTTGCGGCGGTTAAGGCATATAAAGGTGCTCTATGTCCAATGAACCAATAAAACACTTTTATCAAGTGAATATTCGCCAGCCTTGCTGGTTTGGTTAACCAATGTGTAGAACCATGTGTAAGAAATAGCGCGATTGAGTATTCAATCAATACCAATAATAACGATACAAAGACAGGCAGAGCCAGACACCACAGCACAAAGCTTTTAATAATTTCAGCATCGGTGTCGACTAATCCTCCCATGCCAAATTGCGCATGGTAGAGCAACTGCTCTAGTGATGGCTCACCAAAGTTATCTGCAACCCAAAAAGCAACGGTAAGTAAAAAGAATGCACATAAATAGGTAGCAAACCGAATGACACCACGAACGAAATGACGATGATGTGATTTAGACCAGTATGGATGATGTGTATTAACGCTTTCCAAATCAGCCCTAGCCATTTTCTCTTTTACTAATCACTTGGCACGCGACCGCACTCAAATAAGGTAAAGCTTGCAAACTCAGCATTGCCACCCAGATTTGAGCATCACTATTTTCTATTCCGCGTGTGGCAAGCATTGCAATGCTACATAAGACTAATGCAATCAGTAAAAACAGTTCCTCCTGAATTGGCGCAATCCAATCAAACCAATCAGCCTTTTTGAGCCCTTTACCTTTTGCCGTCACTTTAAATACGCCGTCTTTCCTCACGATACCACTAATAATGCCTCTAGCAATCGCGTGTGAAAGCCCCAAGCTTGCAATGGATGCACCAAAAATATCAATCCATCGGCAGGTCATGGTTTTGATATACAACATAGGTCCCATAATTGCTTTAATTACCAAGAAGCAAATAATCGTCGTAATCATCAGAGAAACTGGCAAGCTCGCATCTTCCGGGAAAAGCAGCATCGCAATTGACCAGCCTATAGAGCCAATGGTGAAGCCCAACTGTAACGCCTCTCCTAACCAACCAAACCAACCAGTCAAGAAATGATAACGCTGACCAAAACTTAGCGTTGAATCCCCTAATAGTTTAGGCAGGTGATGCTTAAGAATCTGCATCGCACCAAAAGCCCAGCGGAAGCGTTGTGATTTCAATGCCTTAAAGTCAGCTGGTGTTAAACCACGGCCAAACGTATCATCAACATAGCGTAACTCGTAACCATCTTCCAATAAGCGCAACCCCAACTCAGTATCCTCGCAGATACACCATTCAGACCATTTCCCACTGGCCATCAATGCTTGGTAGCGAACTAAAGTCATGGTGCCATGCTGAATGAGTGCGTTACGTTCATGGCGGTGATGCATACCAATACGAAAGAAACCTTCAAACTCCCAGTTACCCATGCTACGGAAGAAGCTATGCTCCCACTCTCTGTGTGCCTGAGGTGCTTGTACTACTGCAACTTTTTCTTCAAGAAAATGTGGTACTAAATCAGACAGCCAATCAGGTGTTACTTCATAGTCTGCATCCACCACCCCTACCACTTGCGCATTCGGGTTGGTTTGCGCTAACGCAAAATTCAAAGCACCAGCTTTAAAGCCTGGCCATTGTGGCAAATGAAAGAACTTAAAGTTGTCTGGCATTTTTGCCATATAAGCCTCAAGCGGCTTCCATTTAGCTTCGTCTTTAGTATTGTTATCCACCACTATCACTTCAAAATTCGTGTAGTTAAGCTTCGCTAAACTCTCAATAGTGGTAATGACCATTTCTGGTGGCTCGTTATAGCACGCCAAATGCACAGAAACAAATAACTCTTCATTTGCAGGTAACGGTTTTGCGCGTTTAAATGCGCGGTTCCAGCCTTTTTTAAACATGACTTCGCTAAACTCTACCGCGTAAATCATCAACACTGCAGAGGTTAATCCCATTCCAATCAATAACGCGACTAATACAACGAAATCTTTCATCGTGTAGTAATAATCGCCAGGCAGATTCCAAGCAACGACTAAAGTTGTAATACAAGCCTGCAACAAAACAGCCATCGAGATTCTCGCGCGTAAACCCCAATGTCTGAAGCGATAAGCAATAAAAAATATTGGGAGCAAACCTAATAAAGTCGCCCATAAGGCTTTTTCTTTCCAACGGTCATCTTTAGGAACGGCACCTTGCAATGAGTACTTCTGATGACGTTCTGCATCAAACATACCCCAATAGGCACCAGCCCAACCTTCTAACTCCTTCTTCCATGGCTGATCAAAAGCTTCCATTAAATAGTAATCGTAATTTTTATGGGCAGTTTTGGCTAAAAACTCTCTAACAAAAAGCGCTTGATTCACATCAGAAGCCACTGCAGCACCTAGGGCCGGACCATGACTTGGCCAGCCGATCTCGGTAATGACAATTTTCTTTCTAGGATAGACACTCATCAGCTCTTGATAACGTTTAAGCGAATAATCTACCGCTTGCTCCACTGGCACACCTTCATGATATGGCAACAAGTGCACAGCTATATAATCTACATGTTTCACTAATTCAGGATTTTTTAACCATACATGCCAAGGCTCTGCTGTAGAAACTGGTAGCTTGGTCGATTTACGTACATCTTCGATGTAACTAATTAACTGAGTTGGTGTGAGGTCATTTCTGAGCAACACTTCATTCCCAACAATAGCCCGCTCAATTCTAGGGTAGTGCTTAATTTTTGCTTTCAGTGCATCCACTTCACGATGATTTGCGATTGGGTCGCTACCAAGCCATGCACCAGCTGTCAGATAAAACCCTAGATCAGAAGCAAGTGCTGTGACTTCACTGTTTTCAAGTGCACCGTAGATACGAATGCGCTTTGTTAACGGTTTAAGCAACTGCAAGTCTTTTTCCAACTCAGCTGTACTAGGGTATTCTTTTCTCAACGGACTCTGATCTATTTGAAAGCCACTGAATGCAAAACCGTTCACAATATCAGGTGCGTTGATTAATGGAAGTGCGCGGTTAGAAATGTGCCAAATACCAAAATGAATCGCAGCAATCATCACTGCAAAAATGAATGGGCTTAAGTAACCTTTAATTTTTTTAATCATAAAATTACGCTTAAAATTTCTATCTAAAGTAACGAACTGGAGGACATCTGGCGCTTTGGCAACAAGGCGGCGATGATTAAGCCGCATAGCAACAACCAATAATAAGCAAACGTATTATAAAGCTCTAAGTAAACGCTATATAGCCCAACAATCGCCAATACCGCACACATTAAATAAGCTAGTCCACGATGTAAACGTATCTCTGCGCCCAATACAAGAGAAGCAAATGATAGGTGCAATACAGCAAGTGCAAATAAACTAATAGGGAAATCTCTGTATCTACCATCAACAATCAATAAAATTGTCGAGACAATGGCCGCAGATATCAATACAAATGCACATGCTTTAAATATGGATAGATAACGCTTTTTGGTGTCACCTATCCATAACACTAAACTAATCACGGTTAACCAACTCACCAACGCAAGTCCACTTAAGGCAATCCACTCTATAAGGTTGCGACAAGCCGTCAATAAATACTGTATCTGTAGATAAGCAGAGATAACGAACACGGCCCCTGCCGCACCTTGGCCAACTGCAACTAAAGTTGAGAACCTTTTAAAATACAAAGCGAATCCAAACAACAAGAGAAAACCTAAAAAGCCAGCGACTAAGATGGGTACAATATCCCCTCTAGGCTGCACATCCCCATCGAATGAAAATTTTGGAGAAAGTTGAGTGTCGTACAGCCCCCAGTAACCTCCGACTGTACCTTCAAGTTCACGCTTCCATGGCTGGTCAATTGCTTCAATCAGATTGTACTGCCAACCATGCGTATGTGCAGATTGTAGAAAACTACGTAAATAATTTGCCTGATTGATTAAACTTGGCTGAGAAACCTGTCTCTGCCTACCAACCGACGGCCAACCAGTTTCACCAATCAAGATTGGTTTTTTAAAAGACGCTTTAAGCAAACCCATCACATTCACAACATGATCATTCGCCTGTTCAATAGATTGCGGAATATCTTCCCAATACGGAAGAATATGCACTGTCACAAAATCTACATTAGATTCAAGTTGCGGATGCTTACGCCAAAACTCCCAAACATCTGCATAAGTCACAGGCACATCGGTCAGTTGCTGCGCTTTTGACAAATATGCTTGCATCGCTTGTTCAGATTGCTCACCTCTTAACAGCACTTCATTGCCAACAATCAGTGCCTTAACCGTTTTCGGATATTGATTTGCAATTTGAATTGCCAGATCAAGCTCTTTATCGTTATTCGCACCTACCCACCCTATCCATGCACCCAAATAAACTTGCATCCCTAATTTTTCAGCGGCTTGTGGCACATAACTTAAGCCCTGAGACACAGAGTAAATACGTACACAATTAAACTGCTTTGCCAGCACTGCGAGGTCTGAGTCAATCTGACTAGGTTGTATAAAACTATTCGGATTCAGCGGTGTTTGGCCAGGATGGTAATAAGGTGAGTAAGAGACACACTGCAACTTCCCGTCTGCAGGCAATTGAGGCTGAATCAGACTAGCGGATTTGGTTTCTTGCCAGAGCCAAAGAGCTAGACCTAAAAGTAAAACAATGTTGAATACACTGAAACGCCAGAGCAATTTAGTAGATAAAGCCTTAACTGAGGAAGTTTGCATAAATTCGGAAGTGATATTCAGGAATTATTGTTAAGTTAAATAAGTTATTAAATTAAGTAACGATAAGTTAATTAAGGCGCCCATCATAATGCATGCTTTGAAACAAAACAAAAGATAAAGCATCAAAAATATAAAAACTTAGCTTCATACATTAAGCGCCTCACGTTACAATACTCTTTTTTGAAATGCCACCTTAATATCTATCATGAAACGCACGATTATCGCTTCTTTATTGCTGACTGTTTGTTCGATTCAAATTGCAGAGGCAAAATCTAACTTTGCTGGTGCAAATTACAGTGGTACATACACATGTAAAGGTAACAACAATAAAGTTGGTGACTACCAAGTTCAAGCTAAACTTGTACTCAATCGCGAAGCCAGTCGAGGTAGCATCGGTATTTATGACTTTTATGTAGAAACCGAAAACTCTTTCACCTATAAAGGCAAAGCCGTAGCTAATTCAAACAAAGTCGCTTTCACTTTAAGCATGACTGAGCTAAGCTCATCAGAATTCAGCACTGGCATCGCAAATATGCAAAAAAATGCAGCTGGTAAATTCGCTTACACTAATCATTATTATGAAATAGACTCCAATGTTGGCACTTATGGTAAAGAATACTGCTTGCAACAAACCAGTGCTAAATCAAAAAAGTCGACCAAACCAGCTTCTCTTTAAGATTCTGACTGCAACAACCTACCACCGTCTCTAACATTTATCGCTAGGCTAGTTAGATCTAACGACTGCCATAAATGCGACTTTTTCAACTACATCTCTCTATGGTGCACGCACAATCTTAAGCCCATTAAATATGGTGTTAAAAGACTCACTATTAAGTGCAGTAAACTCATTCAATCTTGCAGTATAAATAGGATCGACGTCTGATTTAGCGACTACAGCTTCCTGTAATGTGGTATTCAGCACTTCATCTACCGCAGGATGGCACATCAATACCGATGTGCCAACAGCACCTCTAGCCTGTGTAGCCCATTCTCTCAGACGCTTTTTATAGTCCTCGACATTCCCACTAAAGCTATAAACGCCTAAAAGCACTGAACTACACTTAAACCCCATCTGTTGGGCATTTTTCTCTAATGCATTTGCACCTAGCATTTTTATAATCAACCCCTTGATGCCACTTGCCACATGAGGCCTCGCAATTCGTATCCAAGGCAATTGTTTGTCATAACGCCGCTTTAATACTGCCAATAGTATCTGCCGAATTTGTGGAAGTTGATGTACATGTTGATGCCCATCCACATAATCAGGCGGTGTTCCCAATGCTGCCTCAAACTGATCCAATTGATGCTCAATACTTTGGTAGATGGCTAATTTTGGCAAACATCGTAACAAACTAAGTAAGATTAGTAATGCATGGGGGTAACGATAACCGAACTGTGTAAAATCGAGATGTAACCCGATATCCGCCTTCTGCCTAACCTCAGCAGTTAATAACTTTGCAGATGAAGGCCAATGAGGGCTATTCACCATACAAGAAGTTGCAGTCAGTCGATTATTTTCTATCAGTCGCACAATGGCAGCATCAATTTCTTGGCTTTGTGCAAAGTCATCCGCGCAAATAATGAGTTTCACTACTTTTTGCCTTTAAATGCCCAATATCGGCTCAAAAAATACGTAGAAACTGCCACCAACACCATGACGATGCCAAGGACCAACCAAAATGGGACACGCGTAAAATAAATAGCATTCAACACTAATAATTGATTAGCGAGAAAGCCTGTCAAAGCCACAAGAAAAAATCGTGGAAACGCATGCAGATGCGATGCGTTTTGTGCAGAAAAGGTGAATTGACGATGCCCAAAATAACTGACTGGAAATGCGAATAAGAACCCTACAGTATTCGCATGAATCGGTGTGAGTATACTTGTGAGCTCTAAGCTGACAGCTACAATATAATGCACCCCTGCCGCGAGAGCACCGATTATTGCAAACCAAGAAATAGAATATCGATGCGCCTTTGTCATTGCGAATATGTCAGTGATAAGTCTTTGCAGTTAAACATTTTGATTCAGTTGTTTTGGCTTTAAAACCTCAGCCACGATATAAGGCGGCCGACCTTTAACCTCGTCATAAATCCGAGATAGATACTCACCTACAATACCAATAAACAGAAGTTGCACACCAGCAAAAAACATCATGCTGGCAATAATTGTTGGCCAGCCTGGTACCGATTCATTAAAAAATAGATGATCAATCACAACGAACATGCCATACGTGAAAGATAGCACAGCAAGTAACGCCCCAACTGCACTCGCTAAACGCAGTGGCATGACCGAGAAGCTGGTAACGCCTGTCCAAGCCAGTTGAATCAATTTCAGTTTAGAAAATGCACTCTCGCCATGAGAACGTGGCAAAGGTGTAAATGGAATTCCAATAGAATGATAACCAACCCACGCATAGATACCCTTCATAAAGCGATTGCGCTCAGGTAAGGAAAGTAAAGCATTGACCACTTGCCTATCCATTAATCGAAAATCTCCTGCGTCACGCGGGATATGGATCTGTCCACCTAAACTAATCGCACGATAGAAAATGCGTGAGCCCCAACGTTTAAATCTTGACTCTACAGCACGGTCTTTTCGGTACGCGTATACCATATCGTAACCTTCACGCCACTTCTCAAGCATTTGAACCATCAGTTCTGATGAGTGCTGTCCATCTGCATCCATACAGATGACGACATTGCCAGTTGCATACTCTAAACCAGCAGTAATCGCATATTCTTTACCAAAGTTACGTGAAAATCGCACTAGCGTAGTTTGCAAATCAGCAGGCAAATTACGCACAATATTCGCAGTCTGATCACGACTGCCATCGTCAATCACAACAATTTCCCAGTGATTGGTTAATTGCCTGAGGCGCTCAGCAATCTGATGAATAGTGCTTACGATCGCAGCCTCTTCATTAAAGGCAGGTACAATCACACTGATATGTGCCTCTACATCTAACCTAGGAAAAATATTTTTATTCATATCGTTAATCTCTTGGGGCTGAACGCGGCCTACGCGCTTCGCCTACTAATGCCTGACGATCTTTCACCACTGCAAGTGGAGCACCTAAACGTTCCACAGTGCCAATAATTTCACCCTGCAACACTTTATCGCAATTCATATTGGTGCTGGAAATAAAGAAATCTGCTGTCACCCAATCTTCAGTAATCTTAAAACGCTTATCTAAATAAGCTTGCCCCTGAAAAGCTTCTGCACAAACAGCAACTGAATATGTCTTATTGTGATTTTTTGGTACGCTTTGAGCATCAACATAATCCTCCAGCATTTTTGTCGCCTCTATTAAGCTACTAGACCAGTAATCGCCTTCCCAATCATGCTGGGCTTGCTTAAAGTCTGCGCCCGCCCAATAGTTATAGTACAAGTATTGATAAGGATGTAGTGCAGCAAGTGTATTAACTGTATGCGCACTTAAAGCCAAACATAACACAATAAAAGCAATACGTAGCTTTTGGAAGTCCGCAAGTAAATCTAACATTTTGGATAATCCAATAGCGGCCACAATCGCTAACGTAGGTATCACAAAGGTAAAATGTCGCACACCGTTATACAAAGCTGGGCGATCTAAAACAACAAAAACGAGAGGCGTCAGCAACGCAATCGCAATTGTCATTTCAGGCAAACGACTTACTAATGACCATTGTTTAAACTTCGCAACCAAAACAACCACTAGGCTAATTAACCCAAGCAGAAAAATCTCAGGTAATCTAATCCCAAGATATTGAAACAAATAACTACGTGGCACGTCACCAATACGAATAAATTGACCGTGCACAATCGTGTTCATATCAAATGCAAAATGTGAAAAGGACTTAACTGCGATGACAATATGGTCTGCTCCCATCACTGACCAAGGCCAAAAAACTGCCATCAAAACAAAAGCCATTAGTCCCGTTGGCAATAAACCCAAAAAGCTATGCCAATAGAATCTCAATTTCTGGTGCAAGGTGTTAGCATTTAAACAACCAGCTACAAAAACCACTAATAACAAGTAAATAACTGCAAATGCGCCACCAATTCTTAAACCAAGTGCCATACCCACTGCTATACCAAGCTTCAAACTCAGTGCCAATGGAATACGAGGTAGGTTTGTAGCAATCAGCAAAGTGTAATATAGCGCCCACGCCATACAGGCTGCAAAAGAAACGTCTTTGGTATGCGTAAACATTGCCCCAGACCAAGCGCCAGTGATTGTCAGTAAAAAAGCTGCAAAAAATGCTGCTCGCAAACCTGCAAGCTCATGAGTAATCTTATAAACGGCAATGACACCTGCAAAACCAAACAAAGCCGAAAGTAAATGACGAATATCCCAAACCCAAAGAGGCAAGAGCTTTTCTAGAATGGCCGCAATTAAATCAAATAGTCCACCATACAAATACAGATTTTTATATGCAAATGCCGCTTGGTCTACAAACCCACTCGTGTAGAAATTGAGCAGTAATTGGCCATAAACATGCTGCACTTGCTCGTCGTTACTGATTCCATACTGCTTAAAAGTAACCAGTATAAAAGCAGCTAACAATGTAAAGAGAACTAACGAGAGTCGTTGAAATAATTTGGGTGTCATTGTGATTGGTTTGCTAATCATGTTTATCCAGCTAATTGTCTAAAAATCATCACACAAAAAACGAAATGCGTTAAACATAGTCAAACCAAGGCAATGTAAAGGCTTTGTAAAAAAGAAAAAATACTTCAATTATCTTTATTTAATACGACTGGGCCAATGGCGCCCCCGACACGAATCGAACGTGTGACCCTCCCCTTAGGAGGGGGATGCTCTATCCACTGAGCTACGGGGGCTACACTACTGTAAGTCCATTTAAAATAGACTTCAGAGGTTTGTTAAAAAATAACTTTGCCAGGTAAAACTTAACCCAACAAAACTTATTTTAGACAGGCGCAATTATACATGGCTAATCGACCTTATCACTACACTCCACCTTTTACAGAAAAAAACAAATAGTGCTAACATTCGTGTAAATTTATTGTCGTATAACAAACAAATCAAAAACAAATATAAGGCCATTCTATGTTAATTAAAGTGTTATTTTATGTGGCAATCATGCTTCTTGCGTTTTTAGGGTATCGCCATTACGCATCGACACAACCAAGCTTAGCAATTGGCGATGATGCTCCTGCATTTAACTTAAAAGATATAAAAGGTAAGGATCACACACTGGCTGACTATAAAGGGAAATATGTAGTGCTCTACTTTTATCCAAAAAATGACACGCCAGGCTGCACAAAGGAGGCTTGCCACTTCAGAGATGACTTAGCTAAGCTGGAACAATTAAATGCCAAAGTGATTGGAATCAGTGTTGATAGCCAAGCTTCACATCAAAAATTTGCTGAAAAGTACCATTTACCATTTACTTTGTTAGCAGATACAGAGGGAAATGTCGCGAATGCATATCATGCGCTAAGCAATTTAATTTTCATTAAAATTGCAAAACGCTACACATTTTTGATTGACCCGAACGCAAAAGTGGTCAAAATCTACCATAGCGTTGACGTTTCAAACCACTCAGAGCAAATCATTGAAGATTTAAAACGCTTACAATCAAACGCAATTTAATCCATTGCAATGTAATTAACTACAGCTGATTGATGTCGTTACCTCAATCAATAATACGATTAAACTGAAAGTATTATCTATAATACCCTGTTAACTTTACCTGATTAAATTGTAATGACTGGATTTAATAGATTGGGCATATAAAACTGGTATTAAAAAAAGCATTCAATATCAATAGTAATTTACCATTGATATTGAATGCTAATTTAGACTATTTAGAACCCTAAACTATCAAGCAAGTCATCAACTTGTTCCTGACTGGCCACCACATCCACTGCATCTGGGTTAATTTGTGGGCCATTTAATAAGCTTGCGCCATCACTCACATCGGCTTTATGTCCATCGGCCTCTTTTTTAGGAATCGATGGGGAGAAATCAATTAACAACTGCACCAATTGTTTTTCTAGATCTTGTGCCAAGCCAGTAATTTTTTTAATCACTTGCCCAGTCAAGTCCTGAAAATCTTGCGCCATCATGATGTCCATTAGCAAAGCTTTAGTTTCTGCCGTATTTTTTCCAGCCATGGCTAAATAAGCTAAGGTCTCATCTGCAGCTAAGTTATACTCACTCTTTAAAGATGGTTCACGCATCACATCTTGCCAGCGTTTCTGCATTTGAGTAGCACCTGAAGCGAGCTCCTCTTGCAATGGAATCGCAATATCAGTCGCATTCAAAACACGCTCTGCCGCTTGCTCAGTCATGCGCGCCACATAAGCTAAACGATCACGCGCATCAGGAATATCTTGTGCAACCTGCTCCAGTATTTTGTCTAAACCTAAGCCACTTAAACTATCATGCAAGGTTCTAGTGACATGACCTACACGGTTAAGAATCTCCTCGCTTGAGGACAATCCTAGTGCAGACTCGATATTTGAAGCTTGTTGTGATGTAGCTTCACTAGTCATAATTAAGCTCCTGCTTTCTCAAGCTTCTCAAATATTTTTGATAGCTTTTCATCAAGCGTTGCCGCAGTAAAAGGCTTAACCACATAACCATTTGCACCAGCTTGAGCTGCAGCAATAATATTTTCTTTCTTTGCCTCTGCCGTTACCATCAATACTGGCAACTTTGACAACTCAGCGTCTGCTCGAATGTTTTGCAACAAAGTAAGACCATCCATATTGGGCATATTCCAATCGGACACTACAAATTCAAAGCCACCACCTTTGAGCTTGCTTAGTGCAGCTACACCATCTTCAGCTTCGTCTACATTGGTGTAGCCCAGCTCTTTTAACAAGTTGCGAACGATTCTACGCATCGTAGAAAAGTCATCCACAACAAGAAATTTAGTATTCGTATTTGCCATGCTCCACTCCATTTACATGAATTACTTTTAGCAGTTTAAGTATTAACTTAAAACAACTAAAGTAAATAAATTCTATAATTTTTATATCTATTTTACTGCCATCTGGTGAGATTCATACCATTTAAGCATTTAGCTGATTCAACTGACATTTTTATACACGTAATGCACGTGTACTGTTTGCCATTAGATGATTAAGCACTAATTTAGGCAATTCATTTAGATGTGCCACTTCATCTACGCCACCATGTGCGATAGCTTCTTTGGGCATACCGTAAACAACACAACTTTCCTCATTTTGAGCAAAATTATAAGATCCTGCATTTTTCATTTGTGCCATACCAACTGCACCATCCTTACCCATCCCCGTTAAAATAACACCGATGGCATTTTTACCTGCATGCAAAGCAGCTGAATCAAACAGCACATCAACAGAGGGCTTGTGACGATTGACAGGAGGGGCATCACTCAACTCTGTTACATAGTTTGCACCACTTCTTGCTAATAGCAAATGTTTATCTCCAGGTGCAATATAAGCATGTCCAGGTAAAATCCGCTCCCCACCCTCTGCTTCTTTAACGGATATTTGGCAAAGAGAATTTAGTCTATTTGCAAAAGATTTAGTAAAACCAGCCGGCATATGTTGTGTGATTAATATGCCAGGGCAATCGGAAGGCATTTGAAGCAAGAACGATTTAATTGCCTCTGTACCACCTGTTGAAGCACCAACAATCAACAATTTCTCACTACTAATCAATGGATTACGGAGCTGTGCTGGCCTGTTTTCTGCATTTGAGCTAGCAGAATGGCGACTTGGAGATGAAATTCTAGCTTTTGAAGCTACGCGAATTTTATCGGTAATTTGCTCGGTATACTCTAGCATCCCCTCTGTGATGGACATTTTAGGCTTAGTCACAAAATCAATCGCACCTAACTCCAATGCACGCATCGTGATTTCAGAGCCTTTTTCGGTTAAGGTAGAAACCATGACAACCGGCATAGGACGCAAACGCATCAATTTTTCTAAAAAGTCTAAGCCATCCATCTTTGGCATTTCAACATCAAGCGTCAATACATCCGGATTTAACTGCTTAATCATCTCACGCGCAATCAAGGGGTCTGGTGCAGCGCCCACAACCACCATGTCTTTTTGATCATTAATAATTTCAGTGAGTAAACTACGAATTAATGCTGAATCATCAATAACAAGTACTTTTATTTTCATATGCTTACTCTCGCAACTAGCAGCTTAATTCCATTAAATTATTAAAACAAATCAATCGCACCGCCAACATCAGAAGTTTTAAGTTTGCTGGCGTAAACTTCTTCACGTTTGAAAAGCGTGTCATTGTGCATTTGTTTAAGTTTCTTAACTAAAACACGACCTGTTTTAGGAAAGTAATAAACTTTTCTAGGGTAAATATCTAATAAATCTTCACCAGTAATACGTATGCCTTCTGCATTCAGATATTTTCTGACGAAGATAGCGTTACGGTCACCTACATTTGTGGTAGTAAAGCTTTTAAGAACATTACCACCACCAAAAATCTTCGCTTCTAAATTCTCACGACGAGCGCCATTACGAATTAATTGGTTAATTAAAACCTCCATCGCATATGTTCCATAACGCATAGACTCTGAAATGGGACTGTCCTTATCTGCGTTAGCACTATCAGGCAACATGAAGTGGTTCATGCCACCAATCCCTGTTTTGCTGTCACGAATACAAGCTGAGACGCAAGAACCTAGTACCGTCACAATCATCATATCTTTATCAGTGAAATAATATTCACCAGGGGCAATTTTTGCCGCCTCACAATCAAAAGTACGATCAAAATATAAGGTTGTTGAAATTTCTTCTTCTAACATACTCATATAGTTCTCTCTTTAGCTAATCCAGAACGTTTTGTATGATTAGAATCCGCCAAGGTATAGACAGTCTTACCTTTCAGATGAAAAGCATCTGATACGTAAAGAAAGTTTTCAGAATGACCTGCAAACAATAAAGCGTGTGGTTTCATTAATGGCACAAATCTACTAAGAATTTTAGACTGTGTAGGTTTATCAAAATAAATCATTACATTTCTACAAAATATTGCATCAAAAGGTTCATGTAACGCCCACTGCTCATCAAGCAAATTGAGTTGACTAAAGGTAATCATTGCCTTCAACTCCTTTTTAACGGCTACAGAACCTTGGTTAGGCCCAGACCCTTTTAAAAAGAAACGCTTACGTCTTGCCTCTGAAAGCTTACTGACGCGATCGTACGGGTAGATTCCACGTGCCGCAGTTGTTAAAACATTGGTATCGATATCAGTTGCAATAATTTCTACTGGAGGCGTTAAACTTCCAAATGCTTCACATGCAGTCATTGCAATTGTGTAAGGCTCCTCACCTGTCGATGCCGCAGAGCACCATATACGGATTGGCTTTTTTAACGTTAGTAAGTGATCTGATAATATGGGAAAGTGATGTTCTTCGCGAAAAAACGAAGTCAAATTAGTTGTTAATGCATTAGTAAATGCCTCCCATTCAGAAGCATCGTTTTGACTCTCAAGATTATCAAGATACTCCTTGAAAGTAGTTGCGCCTAATGCACGCAATCTTCTGCCTATGCGACTGTAGACCATGTCAGATTTAGCTTCTGACAATGAAATCCCCGCATGACGGTAAATTAAGTGACGTACTCTAGCGAAGTCTTGAGCAGTAAAGTTGAACTCTCGACTTTCACCATGCTGCTCTTTTTTAAACATTAAATATTCACCACTTAATTGATAGTAAATAGCTCACTGTAACTGATGAACTGTCTTTATGATTAAACGATATCAGGAAATATTAAAATACAGTGCTCATGACAAGGTAGCAATGCAAGATGTAAATATCAATCGAGCTTGTTAATTCAAACTAGCTCAAGGACATTTTCATCTTAAGACATTGCTCCACATCACTTAATTGATTACTACTAATAATTACTTATCAGTTGCTCTTCTGTTTTTGTCTGGTGCAGCAAAAGGGTGTGCTGAGTTTTTGTATACTTTCAACAAATCAGCAGCTTTTGGCTCACGTGCAACTGCGCTCTTAATCGCTTGTTTAGTAGCACGGTAGT
>CAZZDN010000019.1:0-20454 GCA_964652655.1 uncultured Methylotenera sp. | reverse complement strand
AAGGGTGCACACAACAAAGACTTATCTGCTGGGCTGGATGCATTAGGTATCGTTTGAGAAAGAGATTTTTTCGAAGTATATTCGAAGTACATAAGATAGTTAAAAAAAGGCGCTGTGTATCAGCGCCTTTTTAATTTAACTTGGTGTGATGTCGTTTGATTTTAGTCGTGATACACCACTTGCCCATTCACTAGGGTGTATTTGACCTTTCCTGCCAGTTCTAGGCCAGTAAACGGTGTGTTTTTACCTTGGCTTTTGAGCGTTTTGGGGCTAACTTTCCAATACTCATTCGCATCAAAAATACACAAATCTGCATTGCTGTTAGGGCTTAAATCACCTGCAGCGACGCCTAAAATATTGGCGGATGCTAGGGTGATGCGTTCAATCGCGTGTGACAAGCTAACTTTTTCTTGTGCAGCCCATTTCAGAGTTAGTGGTAGTAATAGCTCCAGGCCTGTTGCGCCGATTTCTGCTTCAGCGAACGGCGCCAGTTTTGCATCATCGTCCACTGGTGTATGGTCAGAACATATAGCATCAATCGTACCGTCTTTTAGACCTGCGCTTAATTCAGCTTTGTCACGCTGTGTACGTAGGGGTGGTTTTAAGTGACAGTTGGCGTCAAAGTAGGCAATATCGTGCTCGGTGAGAAGCAGGTGGTTGGCGCTCACGTCGCAGCTCACTTTTAAGCCTTGTGCTTTCGCTGTACGCACCATGGCGACACCTTCCGCTGTCGATAAACGGCTAATATGCACGCTCGCGCCAGTCTCCTGTGCAATGCGCAGTATGCTTGCCAGTGCTAGCGCTTCGGCTGCGCTAGGAATGCCTTTTAATCCCATTCTAGTGGCGACTTCGCCATCATGGGCGACACCTTTGGCTGCCAAAAACGGCTCTTCAGCATGTAAAAACAAGGTAAAGCCAAACGTTGCGGCATACTCCATGGCACGCCATAATACTTGGGTATCTGTGACGGCAATATTCGCTTGTGAAAAGCCAACGCAACCAGCGGTATGTAGCTCGTTCATTTCGGAAAGCGCCACCCCTTTGAGTTGCTTAGTCATAGCACCAAGCGGATACACATGCGCTAGGCCTTGTTGTTTCGCACGGTGTTTAAGCATTTCTACCAAGCCTGGTTCATCAAGCACTGGGTCTGTATCTGGCGGGCAGGCTAGACTGGTAACACCACCAGCTACCGCAGCTTGTAGCTCACTGGCTAATCTGGCTTTGTATTCATCACCTGGTTCTCGTAATCTCGCGGATAGGTCAACCAAGCCCGGGCATACTGTTAGGTTGCTGGCATCTATGGTTTTGGTGGCAACAAAGCCTTCTGGCATCGCGCCAACACTGAGAATTTTGCCAGCAGCGATAAACACATCGAGTTTGGCATTGATGTTGTTTTTTGGGTCAATCACCTGACCATTTTTGATATGAATTTTCATAGTGCTGCTCCTGTACCGCCACCAAGTATCGCCATTACTGCCATGCGAATGGCAATGCCGTAGGTCACTTGCGGCAATATGACTGACTGTTTACCATCGGCAACGGTAGAATCAATCTCTACACCGCGGTTCATCGGGCCCGGGTGCATGACAATGGCATCAGGCTTGGCTAGTGCCAGGCGTTCAGGGGTTAGTCCGTAGGTTTTAAAGTATTCTTGTGAGCTTGGCAGCATGGCGCCGTTCATGCGCTCGTTTTGCAAGCGCAGCATCATGATGACGTCAACATCTTTTAAGCCTGCATCCATATCGTGATACACATGCACGCCTAGTTTTTCTACTTGTGCCGGTAGCAGTGTTTTTGGTGCAATGACACGTACTTCTGGTACGCCTAGTGTGGTTAGCGCGTGAATCTCAGAGCGGGCAACGCGTGAGTGTAAAACATCACCGACGATGGCTACTCTTAAATTGTGTAGTTCAGGCTTGTATTTGCGGATGGTAAATACATCTAGCAGGCCTTGCGTTGGGTGCGAGTGACGACCATCGCCTGCGTTAATCACATGGATATGCGGTGGCACATGTTTGGCAATTAAATGCGCAGCGCCTGATTGTGCGTGGCGCACCACAAACATATCGGCATGCATGGCAATTAAATTATCCACGGTATCTAAAATGGTTTCACCTTTAGATTGCGAGGATGTGCTGACATTTAGGCTGATGACATCGGCAGATAAGCGTTTTGCTGCAATTTCAAATGTGGTGCGAGTGCGGGTGCTGTTCTCAAAAAAGAGGTTACAAACGGTTTTGCCACGGAGTAACGGGACCTTTTTAACTTCACGTTCGGCGACGCCTACAAATGACTCTGCGGTATCTAAGATTTGATTTAGTATCTTTTTGGGTAAGCCTTCAATAGAAAGCAGATGTCGCAGTTGACCGTCAGTATCAAGTTGAGGGTTATTCATGCTGTTATGATCTCGCACTATTGTGTTGAGGGGTAAGTTCTAAAGCTAGGCTGCCGTCAGCTAATTGGATTAGCTGTAAATGTTGTGAGGCATTGAGTGATAAATCTGCGGCAACTAGTTGCGGCGTGATAGGCAGTTCACGCCCACCACGGTTTATCAGGGCGATAAGCGTGATGCTGGCCGGTCTGCCGTAATCAAACAGTTCATTCATCGCTGCTCGCGTAGTGCGGCCAGTGTAGAAAACATCATCAATTAAAATAATATGTTTGTTTTCTACATCGAATGCAATCTGGCTCGGGCGGTTTGCTATTTTAAGACCACGTTGTGCATAGTCATCCCTATAAAAAGAGACATCTAGCGTCCCATGTTCAATATTGTGCAGTTTAATTTGGTCTGCTAAAAGCACGAGCAGCCTTTGCATCAGCCAAACGCCACCGCTATGTATTCCAACCAGTGCCGTGTTGGCTTGTAACAAAGGTGACAGTTTTTGAGCAAGTGTATGGAGTAACGCCTCTGCATTTGGCAGTGAGTTAGCGTCAAAAGTTTGATTGGTATCAGTCATGTTGTTATTTTACTGAATATTCCTAGTTACTTGTCATTGTTGCTTATCAAGGTGAATTAAAAACTCGTAAGGTGATGCTTAAGTAATATATTTAAGTGCCATATTCAAGCGCCATATTTAAACGCAAGTTATGTTGCAAATTAAACTTGATTTGCAATTTGATCAAAATAGCTTTGCAAGATGGTTTGTGCAGCGACTTGGTCTAACATCTCTTTTTGTGCTCGCCCCCTTATGCCAGCCTCATTGAGTAGTTGACTCGCTGCAGCAGAGCTGTAGCGTTCGTCGATGAGTGCAACGGGCAAGTTAAAGCGACCATTGAGGCGACGTGCAAACTTTTTGCAAAGCTGTGTTACGGCATGTTCGCTACCATCTAAACTCAACGGCAATCCCACCACTAGCAATCGCGGTTGCCACTCATTCACTAGTTTTGTGATCATTTGAAAGCGAATTTCGTTACTTTCATTATCTATGGTCATCAGCGGGCTGGCGCTAGCAAGCAAATGTTCACCCACGGCGATACCGATACGTTTTTCCCCAAAATCAAATGCCAGCACAGTGCCAGATTGCACATGTGCTTGATTATAAACTTTCTCGTTATCAATCAGTTGCATAAGCGAGATAGCTTTGGTTAGGCATGCCCAGCAACATCTGATAGCATGGCAGGGTCAAAGCCCAGCAAGCTCATGGTCGCATTCAACTGCTCTGCATGCGGGGTTTCAAATAAAATTTTATTCAGGGTAGCTTCATCTTTCGCTTGCACTGAGAGCCAGCTGTTTTGGACGATTTCTTGCTCCAACTGGTTGGGTGTCCAGCCAGCATAGCCTAACGAAAATAGTAGTTTTTTAGGTCCAGCTCCCATGGCCACGGCTTCTAAAATATCTTTTGAAGTCGTGAGCGCAGTTTTGTCATTGATGATGATAGAGCTATCCCAATCGCCGAATGGCTCATGCAGTACAAAACCCCGTTCAGGTTGTACAGGACCGCCGAACAGGACTGGGTTTTGTGCAATCGAGGTGTCTTCCAGTTTGATATTGACTTTATCAAACAGTGTTTCGTATGTCATATCGGTTGGGCGATTAATCACGATACCCATCGCGCCTTCTTCACTGTGCGAACAGATAAAGGTGACAGACTTGGCAAAGTAAGGGTCTGCTAGGTTGGGCATGGCAATCAAAAAGTGGCCAGTCAGGTTGATATTATCTAAAGACATAGGGTTAAGTTGACTTCGTTGCTTCTAAATAACCAGTGACTTCCAAGCCGAAGCCCGCCATGCTCGGCATTTTGCGTGGATTAGCCATTAGCTTCATTTTACGGACGTTGCAGTCCAATAGTATTTGAGAGCCTATGCCGTAAGTGCGTAGTTCTTGGTTAATACGAATAGGTTGATCGGCACCTTTAATGCGATCTACAATGGTTTCACCTGACTCTTGATGATGCAGCAAAATCATGACGCCAACCTCTGCATTGGCGATTGTTTTCATTGCATCTAATGTGTTCCAGCTGTGAGTGCAACTAGAGCTGTCTAATAAATCAAAAATAGATAGAGGTTCATGTACACGCACCAATACCTCTTGCTCAGGGGTTGGCGTACCTTTTATTAACACTAGATGTGTTTCTTTTGCGATTTTGTCTTGGTACGCGATCAATTTCATTTCGCCGTAAGGGGTTTGCACCATGCGCTCTGCGGAACGCTCAATCAGGCTTTCGGTTTCTGCGCGGTAGTGGATTAAATCTGCAATCGTACCGATTTTAAGCTGATGCTCTGCGGCAAAAACCATTAAGTCAGGCAGGCGCGCCATGCTGCCATCGTCTTTTAAAATCTCACAAATTACGCTAGCTGGTTCTAAGCCGGCCAGCTGCGCTAGATCACACCCTGCTTCAGTATGGCCGGCGCGCACCAATACGCCACCATCCATCGCACTTAGCGGGAAAATATGCCCTGGGCTAACAATATCTTCCGGCTTGGCAGTTTTGGCAACCGCCGCTTGTATGGTTCTAGCACGATCGGCAGCAGAAATGCCAGTGGTCACGCCTTCAGCTGCTTCAATTGATACGGTAAAGTTGGTGCCCATGCGCGCACCATTTTTTTGCACCATTTTGCTCAAATTGAGCTGGTCGCAGCGTGACTCTGTTAGCGTTAGGCAAATCAAGCCACGTCCGTACTTGGCCATAAAGTTGACATGCTCTGCCGTTGCAAATTGTGCAGCTAGGACTAGATCGCCCTCATTTTCGCGGTGCTCATCATCCACCAGCACTACCATGCGACCTTGTCTGATTTCTTCAATAATTTCTTTAGCTGGGCTGATATTATTCATAGGTGCTTCTGCGTGACTCATTGTTTATTGCCCCTGCCTTGCTGACGATACTTGATTGCTTGCAGCTTGGTCTTCTGTTGACCACTGCGTCATGCGCTCTACGTAACGTGCAATTTGGTCTACTTCCAGATTAACTAGGCTTCCCTCGCTTAACAGATGTAACGTAGTGTGTTCTAGTGTGTGTGGTATTAGATTAATGCTGAAATCATCACCACTGATTTTATTGACGGTGAGGCTTACACCATTCACGCAGATAGAGCCTTTAATCGAAATGTATTTAGAGATGCCATGTGGCGCACGAATATCTAGCTGCCAGCATTCACCTAATGACTCAAATTTAAGCACAGTGCCTACGCCATCGACATGGCCGCTGACTAAATGCCCGCCTAGTCGATCAGATAAGCGTAAGGCTTTTTCTAAATTAACGGGATGTGGCTTGTCCAGCCCTACAGTGACCGAAAGCGTTTCTTGAGATACATGCGCTTCGAAGTGCGATTCGCTCATGTTAACTACGGTCAAACACGTGCCGTTAACAGCGATGCTGTCACCTAGGTTCACATCGCTCATGTCGAGCGCTGCACTGGCGATGGAAAGATGCATATCTGCGCCAACGGGGTTGGTTTGTGTGATTGCACCGACTGATTGAATGATTCCTGTAAACATAATTGGAATTTTAACAGATAACACTAGATAACGATTAGAAGCCTGCTAAAATCTGCCCTATGAAATCTTTACCCTATGAATTGTTTATCGGCTGGCGCTACACGCGTGCTAAGCGCAAAAATCACTTTATTTCCTTTATTTCTTTGACCAGTATGATAGGCATTGCGCTTGGTGTGGCAGCCTTGATTGTCGTCCTTTCGGTAATGAATGGTTTTCAAAAAGAGCTACGTACCCGTATTTTAGGCGTGGCTTCACATTTGGAAGTCACCGGAGGTGGAAATCAACTCAGTGATTGGCAGTCGGTTGCTGCTTTTACTTCTAAGCAACAAAGCGTACTTGCCAGTGCGCCTTACATCAGTGCACAAGCAATGCTAAGTTATGACCAAGGTGTGCAAGGCGCCATTGTGCGTGGCGTGATGCCGAGCGCGGAAGATGAAGTGGCGGATCTAGGCAAGCACATGAAAGTGGGCCGGTTGGAAGACCTGCGTGCAGGTGAATTTGGCGTTGTGTTAGGTGCAGATTTAGCTCAGGCACTGGGTGCACAAATTGGCGATAAAGTGGTGCTGATGGCGCCACAAGGGCAGTTTACCCCTACTGGAGTAGTGCCGCGTTTAAAGCAGTTTACCTTAGTGGGTTTATTTCAAATCGGTATGTATGAGTACGATGCTGGTTTAGCGTTGATTCATCTAGATGATGCCGCTAAGCTATACCGTATGGGCGATAAAGTTTCTGGCGTACGTTTAAAGGTGGCTGATTTGTTTGATGCGCCAATGATGGCTGCGAATATTTCTGACCAGCTTAATGCGCAAGCCAATAGAAGCAATGACTATTATGTCTCTGACTGGACGCGCCAGCATGCTAACTTTTTCCGTGCGGTACAGATGGAAAAACGCGTCATGTTTATTATCCTAACCTTGATTGTAGCGGTTGCTGCGTTCAACATTGTTTCTACTTTGGTGATGGCAGTCACTGATAAGCGCGCTGATATCGCTATTATGCGTACCTTTGGTGCTAGCCCAAGCAGTATTATGAAAATATTCATTGTGCAGGGTGCGTTGATTGGCGTGATTGGTACCGCATTAGGCGGGCTGTTTGGTATTTTGATTGCGCTAAATATTGATACGATTATCCCATTTATCGAAAATCTGTTTAATGTGCAGTTTTTAGCAAAAGATGTCTATTACATCAGTGATTTACCTTCGGATTTAATTTGGTCTGATGTGATCACTATTGTCACGGTTTCTTTCTTCTTAAGTTTACTAGCAACGCTCTACCCGAGTTTTAAAGCCAGTAGAATCAACCCAGCAGAGGCGTTGCGTTATGAGTAACCCGATTTTGAAGTCAGTGATAGCGTGCCAAAACTTGCATAAAACTTACCAGGGGCTTGATGTTTCTGTATTAAACGGCATTGATTTAAACGTCAATACAGGAGAGCAAGTAGCCATCGTAGGCGCTTCGGGTTCAGGTAAAAGTACCTTGCTGCATTTATTGGGAGGGTTAGACCTGCCGAGCAGTGGCGATGTGCATATACTTGACCAAAACCTTGCGCAATTATCTGAGGCGCAAAAGGGGCATTTACGTAACCAGTCCTTAGGTTTTGTCTATCAGTTCCATCACCTGTTGCCAGAGTTTAGTGCACTGGAAAACGTCGCCATGCCGCTATTGATTCGCCGCGTTACACGCGATCAAGCACTCACTGCTGCCAGTGAGATGTTAGCAAAAGTAGGACTCAAGCATCGTTTGGAACATATGCCAGGCGAATTGTCTGGTGGCGAGCGTCAGCGTGCAGCTTTGGCGCGCGCGATGGTCACACGGCCACAATGCATACTTGCCGATGAGCCTACTGGTAACCTGGATAGACATACTGCGCATGCGGTGTTTGATTTGTTACTTGAAATGAATCAGACACAAGAAGTAAGTTTAGTGGTGGTGACGCACGATTTAGAGTTGGCGGCAAAAATGCAACGAAGTTACAAATTGGTTGATGGCAAGCTGGTGACGTTATAAAACATGATTGTTTTTGCACTAGGGTTTGTCTTAGGTGCTTTTTGTCTGCAACAGATGCCAGTGTTGCCAGACTTGATTTGGTCGTTGTCCATCATTCCCATACTCTTCATAATTTTTTTCCTTCGTAACGCAAAATTTAAAGGCATCAATCTATTTCGAGCGAAATTCTGGTTATGTATTGCCTTAATGTTCGGATTCTTTTGGTCTGCCGCTTTTGCTACATTCAGACTTGCTGAGGCGTTACCCGTTGATTGGCAGAATAAATCAATTGAGTTAGTCGGAGTGGTTGCTAGTGTTCCTGTGCAAACAGAGCAGGGCGTACGATTTAATTTTTCTGTTGAGCGTGTTCTGACAAAAACAGCAACAGTACCAGCGCATATTTCTTTGACTGTTTATGATAAAAGGCCTTCGCAATCTCAGCTGAATGAGCCTGCTCAGTTTGTAGCGCCTGAAGCTGGGCAGCGTTGGCGCTTGATTGCTCGTCTAAAACGCCCTCACAGTGTTCAAAATCCTCATGGCTTTGATTTTGAATCGTGGTCTTTGGCTCAGAATATCCGTGCCACTGGGCGAGTGCAAGGCAAACCCGTCATGCTGGATGCTTTTGTCTGGCATCCTCGCTATATCGTAGAACGTGTGCGTCAATTGGTGAAGCAACGGATTGCCAAAGTGTTGGACGACCAGCCATACAGTGGGGTGATACAAGCGTTAGTGATGGGCGATGATAGCCAAATTTCAGTGAGTGATTGGCAGTTATTTTTACGCACTGGGATTACCCATTTAATGAGTATCTCTGGTTTGCATATCACGATGCTTTCTGGATTAATGTTCGCTTTCGTAAATTTTGCTTGGCGGCGGGTTCCAAGCCTTGTTAATTGGCTGCCAACACGTAAGGCCGCGACATTAGCCGCAGTGTTGACTGCGCTAGCGTATGCGTTAGTGGCAGGTTTTTCTGTGCCAACGCAACGCACCTTATATATGTTGATGGTATTCGCTGCAGCATTGTGGTCTGGGCGTCGATTTGTGATTGCGCAAGTGTTGGCGTTAGCATTGGTTGTTGTGGTTCTGATTGACCCTTGGGCCGTGATTTCAGCTGGGTTTTGGTTGTCTTTTGGTGCTGTGGCGCTGTTAAGTTTTGCGTTAGGCGCTCGTGTAGCACCTCCCCACTGGTTAAAAGCGGCAGTCTATACGCAATGGGCGGTCACCATCGGCATGTTGCCATTGTTGTTAGTGATGTTTCATCAAGCTTCTATTATTTCACCTATTGCCAATGCGGTTGCTATTCCTTTGATTAGCTTCTTTGTTACCCCACTGGCGTTGTTGGGAAGTTTTTTACCCATTGATTGGCCGTTACATCTTGCATATTACTTGTTAGAGCGGGGTGTGATTTTTTTGGATTGGCTCAATCAACTCCCTGTGGCTGTTTGGCAACAGCATGCACCTGCATTGTGGACGCTAGTGCCTGCGTTCATTGGCGTAATCTGGATGTTGTTGCCACGTGGCGTACCTTTGCGCTGGTTGGGCATCGTTGGACTAATGCCCATGATACTGATTCAACCCACTAGCAGTTTGCCAGGCGAAATGAAAGTGACAGTGTTGGATGTAGGGCAGGGATTAAGTGTGGTTGTGCAGACTGCGACACATGCTTTACTTTATGATGCTGGTGCAAAATTTAATCTGCAAAGTGATGCAGGTAGCCGGATTGTGGTGCCCTTTTTACAAGGTGAGGGCATCAAGCAGCTGGACGGATTTATAGTGACGCATGATGATAATGACCATAGCGGTGGAATGCATTCTGTTTTAAATTTGATGCCAGTTGATTGGTTTGCAAGCTCAATTCCAGAGTCTGTGATTATTCCAGCTGGGGTAGAGCGCATGAAATGCTACGCAGGTCAAAGCTGGCAATGGGATGGTGTTGATTTTGAGATGCTCTATCCTGCATTAGCAGACTATGAAAATGCAGTGATCAAGGATAACGATCGTAGCTGTGTGTTAAAAATCACCAGCGCATCAGGGAGTTTATTGCTCACAGGAGATATTGAGCGTAAAGCTGAGTTGGCATTAATGACTGCTTATCGAGATATGTCAACTAACATTTTGAAGAGCGATGTGATGGTCGTGCCACATCACGGCAGTAAAACATCATCTCTTTCCGAGTTTATAGCAGCCGTTTCTCCCAATGTCGTGATATTTACGACAGGTTATTTGAATCGCTTCAAGCATCCAAGACCAGAAATTTTAGAGAGATATCAGGCAATCGATAGTAAAATTTTTCGCTCAGATTATCACGGTGCAATTGAGCTAAACTATAACAACCGTCAGACTTCTCCTCAGATCGAAATTAAAAGCTGGAGGAGCCAGCATAAACGCTATTGGCATGATCGCTTTTAAACTGCTGTGGTGACTTGGTTTTGTACTAGATGACGCGTTGCAGTATGCTAAAAAAGCGTGCCCAACTTGCTAGTTTTCTTTCCATTTTTCATTAGCAGCTAAAATTTCATCTAAGCTATTGAGAAGGGCGTCAACTACTTCTGGATCAAAATGTAGACCGCTATTCTTTTTAATTTCGTTTAGTGCATCCGTTGTAGACCATGCGTCCTTGTATGGTCTTTTGTTAGTGAGTGCATCAAACACGTCAGCAACGGCGACAATTCTGGCCTCGATTGGAATATCCTCGCCTTTTAGCCCATTGGGGTATCCGGAACCATCCCATTTTTCGTGATGATTCATCGCAACCGAGCGAGCCAGTTGAATCAATGTAGAGGATGAGTTATCAAGAATATCTGCCCCAATTTGAGGGTGCTGCTTCATGATGACCATTTCTTCGTCGTCCAGCCTGCCGGGTTTCAGAAGAATATAATCGGGGATGCCGATTTTACCGATGTCGTGCATAGGTGCCGCATTCAATAAATCATCAGCAAAAGTATCATTAAACCCTAGCGTTCGTGCAAGGATGCGAGATGCATGGCTCATGCGTAAAACATGCAGCCCTGTCTCATTGTCTTTAAACTCGGCAGCACGGCCTAACCTTTGGATAAGCTCTAAATGTGTTTTTTGTAAATTCTCCGCTTTTACCAAAGATAAGTGTGTTTTTACTCTTGCTTTGACCACTGCAGGTGACACAGGTTTTGTAATGTAATCCACGGCCCCGTGTGACAGTCCTGTTGCTTCATCACTCTCATCGTTGAGTGCCGTCACAAAAATGACAGGGATGTTATTTGTATTCTCATTCGCCTTGAGTTTTGTGCATACCTCAAAGCCGGTCATGTCTGGCATCATCACATCTAACAAAATAAGATTTGGTTGCTCTGCGACGGCCAGATCTAGCGCATCTTGACCATTCTTTGCGAAACTTAATCTGTAATTATCTTGTAGTATTTGTTTGAGTACTTTTAGATTGAATGGCTCATCATCTACGATGAGAATTTTAGGATTTAATTGAGATGGATGTGTTTTCATAAAATTCCTTAATTGTATTTCTCAATCAAGTTGTCAATCGCAATCAATGCCTCATCAAACTCAAAGTCGTTGAGTGCATTTGTAATCATATTAGTTTCGGCTTTCAGATGAATTGGTGCCGCGTTAGTAAGTTGTACGATCAAGGTATCATCAAGTGTTGCTTTTAGCGTCAGTTCTTTTAGTTGATGCAAAAGAGGCAAAACTGCAGACTGGTTGTCATCCGTCGATAATTCAGTCAATTGGCTAACAGGCAGATTTTGTACTGCTATCATTAACGATTGCCAAGCGTTTTCCAATGCAGTAGATAACGAAGCTAATAATTCGCTATTTTTACTTTGTGCCGCCAGTTCAATCTCACCATATATCCGTTGTAGTTTTGTCATGGATAGATTTGCGGTCACGCCTTTATGTGCATGTGCTAGCGTGTTAATCAATGCAAATTCTCTGTGCTCTATGGCTTTAATTATTTCTAGCTGAGCTTGCTTGTGTTGTGTCACAAATAGGTGCAACTGGTCGAAATAAGTTTCTTCACTACCCCATAACACAATACCTCGATCAATACGGAAGTCAGCTTCAGATAGTCCTTTTTCAGGACTCGTGTTCAATGGTTGGTCGCTTTTGATATTAAGCAATCGGGCCATTTCTTGAGTGAGTTGTGCCAATTCAATCGGTTTACTGCAGAATCCATCCATCCCAGCTTCTTTTGCCGCTACCTTATCCTCATCTTGCACACTCGCAGTTAAAGCAATAATCGGCATTCTTGATCGTTTGTTTGTTTTCTCCAATGATCTAATCATACGCGTAGCTGTTAACCCATCCACTTTGGGCATTTGAACATCCATTAAAATGATGTCGAAAGTATGGTTACGATATTGTTCAACGGCTTCTTCCCCATTGCTTACTTGCGTCACTTCGTGCCCATCGCGCATCAAGATGATTTTTAAAAGTTCACGATTTTGTGCAATATCATCCGCAACGAGAACACGCATTGGAGGTAGCGTGCTGACTTGATTTAGGGTAATGCGCTCCTTCTCCTCGCCTTTCATCAATGGTAAATTCACACTGAAGCAACTGCCTTTGCCTGGTTCACTGGAGGCACTGATTGTTCCTCCCATCGCTTCAACTAATTGTTTGCTAATGGTAGTACCTAAGCCCGTTCCGCCAAAGCGACGGCTCATCGAGGCGTCTGCTTGAGTGAAAGGCTCAAATATGGCATCGATTCTGTCAGCTGCAATGCCAATTCCAGTATCAATCACATCAAAGCGAATCATATTTTGATTGGATGAATATACTTTAAGCGTGACTGATCCAATATCCGTAAATTTGATTGCATTCCCCAGTAAATTCATCAGAACTTGCCGAATGCGGTGCGCTGCGCCGTAATAGTAGCCAGTAATCTCATCACTGATTTCAAGCCGTAGATCCAGCTCCTTCTTGCGTGCTTGAAGCCAAAGCGTTGAAATGACACTATCGACAAGCTCGTTCATAGAGAAGTTTATTGACTCTAGCTCCAGCATGCCTTTTTCTAGTTTTGCGCTATCTAAAATATCATTGAGTAAATGTAGTAGAGATTTAGCAGAGTTGTTAATGGTAGACACGTAGCTTTGTTGCTCACGGTTCATCTCAGTGTCCATCATTAATTCAGTAAAACCAATAATCGCATTCATTGGTGTTCTAATCTCGTGGCTCATATTTGCCAAGAAGGTAGACTTAACGCTCGCAGCTTGCTCTGCGATGTTTTTTGCTTCACGAAGCGCGTTTTCCATTTTTTTACGCTCTGTGATGTCAATCATAAACATAATGACTTTGTTTATTTTATTGTCTATATCTTTCACGGGGCTGTAAGAAGCATTAATCCATACTTCTCGCTTGTCTTTACCGAGACGTAAGAATTCACCATGCACAAACTCACCATTCCGTAAGGACTTCCATTTGTTCTTATATCTTGCAGACTTTGCGTCTTCTTCTGAGCAGAATATAGAATGATGAAGCCCAACGACCTCATCTAAGCTATAACCTAGCAAATCAAGAAAATTCTGATTTGCAGTCAAAATCCAGCCGTCAACAGAAAACTCCGCAATACATGTCGAGTAGTTGATCGCCCTGACAATTCCTTGGTATGCTGTGTTGCGACGTCTAGATTCAGTGATGTCGATAATGACACCATCAATCATCACGATTTGATTATTTTCATCATAAATGCCTGAGCCAAACTCGCTCACCCACTTTTCTTCTCCATTGCGGTCAGTAATGCGGTACTCAACATTGTAATGTTGGCGTGTTTGTATCGCAGGCTGTATTGCCGCAAAAATTTTAGGCGCATCTTCTGCATTAGTAATCTCTGAGAAATGTACTTTCCCATCAATAAAGTCTTGTGCCTGCCATCCGGTAAGTTGAAATACCGGTTCACTAATAAATTGCATGCTCCAATGATTGTCGTAATTGCAACGAAATGCTACGCCAGGGATATTGGCGATCATCGATTTTAGTTGCTCATCTTTTTTTCTAACGGCAACTTCCATCTCTTTTCTAACGGTTAAGTCTGTAATAAATCCTACAAATAACGTTTCGTTACTTAATACCACTTTACCGATTGCAAGTCTGATAGGAAAAACTGAGCCATCTTTACGCAAACCCTCGACTTCTCTACCTGTGCCTATGATTTTTGCCTGACCACTTTTAACATAATCTTTAAGGTAGTCATCATGATTTGTGTGATGTGGTTCAGGCATGAGTATGTTGATGTTTTTTCCAATTACCTCATCAGCCTTCCAGCCAAACAATTGCTCAGCTACCACATTAAAAGACAAAATGCTGCCATCCTTAGTGATCGTGATAATGCCGTCGATTGCGGTATTCAAAATCGTTGAAAGTCTGGTTTCACTAGCTTGAAGTGTTGCTAGTGTTTGTTTGTATCTTGCCAATGCGTTGACTGAAGCAGCTAATATCCCAATTAATAGCGTCACCAAAGTAATGCCTAAAGCCATTGAAGTTGCGTGCTCGTCAAAAGTATTGCTTAAGTTAGTATCGGCTTCACCAATAAAACGTGCAGAAGCCATGCCGGTGTAATGCATTGCACTAATGGCGCTACCCATAACAACGCCACTGATAATAACCCCTGTAGATTTAGGTAATTTGCCATGTTGTTGATTAAGCACTACCCCTAACCATAATGATAGTGTGGCTAAGGAAATAGCCACAACAACAGATAAAAGTACCCAGTTAAGATTGAATTTCAGCAGTGCGCTCATCTGCATTGCGAGCATGCCTGTGTAGTGCATCAAGCCTATACCCGTACCTACGATAACCCCACCTGCAATAATGCGTCTGTAATTTACATCACGTTCAGACAATAGATTCAGTGCGTAATAGCAGGCTAAGGTGCCGGGTACCATAGAAAAAATGGTGATCAGAGGGTTATACTTAACTTCTGTGCATATATTAAGTGCAAGCATTCCAATGAAATGCATGGACCAAATGCCAGCACCAAGAGAAATTGAGCTTGATAAAATGGAGATGGGCTTGCTGATAGTCGATGACTGATCTTTAGCGAGTCGTAGTAATTGGAAAGCTAGCGTAGATGAGCATACTGCAATCACATAAGACAAAGTGACTAACCAAGGCTCATAAGTGCTGGAAGATAACACCGTCAATGCGTCATCACTGATAATGTAAGATTTAAGTATGTCTATCATTCGATACTAATTTAATTTTTTGTTTAATTTGTTGTGGAGGTTGCACTTGGCTGCCGCAAGATCGCTAACAGGCATCGCACTTAAATTCTTATCAGCAAGCAAATTTTTATGTAATAGGAAGCAATAGAATACAGATAAGTTGCTTAATTGGGTATCTATTTGATGATGAATAGCGCTAGAAGCTTGCCCAAAACCACGTGACAAGCTAAAGTATCGCTGGGCCTAATTGATGGCATTTGTTATAGAATTTTTTGGTATTGATTTAAGGGGAATTTCACTGTGTGGGAAATCATTCTAGCTGCTGGATGGCCTATTTGGCCGCTCGTTATTGCATCAGTGATTGCTGTGGCAATTATAGGTGAGCGTAGTTTTGCGTTACGTGAAAATATTGTTTCCCCCAATAATCTATTGCCAGAGTTGCAAGCTTGGTTGGCTAAGGGTGGTATTACAAAAGACACTATTAATCGCCTAGAGCAGCATTCTTTGTTGGGTCGTGTCTTTGCGACTGCACTGGCTAACGCTAAAAACTCACGTGAAGTGACAAAAGAATCAATCGAAGAAACTGCCCGTGCAGTGGCACATCAAATGGAAAAGTACCTGTCGACTTTAGGTACGATTGCAACCGTTTCACCTTTATTAGGTTTATTAGGTACCGTCATTGGTATGGTCGAGTTATTTGGTGCATTCACTACACAGGGCCATGATGTGGCGCAATTCGCGCGCGGTATTTCAGTGGCGCTTTACAATACAGCTGCTGGTATTGTAGTGGCAGTGCCAGCCATGATTGCCTATCGTTATTTTCGTACAAAAGTAGATGCTCTGTTAATTGAGATGGAGCAGCAAGCCATTAAGTTGGTTGAGATTATTCACGGCGAACGTCAATAATTAAGCACGATAACTAAAGGAAGTATTAAATGGATTTTCAGCGTGGGAAAAAACACGAAGAACTTGAAATCAACTTTATTCCGTTGATTGACGTATTGCTGGTCATTATTATTTTCTTAATCGTCAGTGCTACGTTCTCACGCACAAACGAACTGCAAATCAATTTGCCAACAGCTGAGGCAAGTGCGCCTCAGGACAAGCCATTAATGATAGAAGTTGCGGTTGATGCAACAGGTAAATATCTGATTGATGGCAAATCGTTGGCAGATAACTCTGTTTCTGCGATTAGCGCTGCTTTGCAAGCCGCAGCTAAGTCAAGTAAAGTTGAGCCAACGATAGTGATTAATGCTGACGCTAACGCTACGCACCAGTCAGTTGTAAACGTGATGGAAGCATCTCGCGTTGCTGGATATACAAAAATCACTTTCGCTACACAAGTGCAGTCTGGGTCTTGAGTTTTTAATACTCAATTCGCAATCACATTTTCCTTTTAATTCTTATCGACGCTAATGCATGTCGAATTCCAGCCTAAAAAAATCTAAACCTAAAGCACACCGTGCGCCCCATATAGCAAATGCAAAGGATTTGTACCTGCGTTTGTTTCGTTATGCATGGCATTACAAATATATATTTACGATCAGTATCGTTGCATTGGTGTTGTTGGCAGGCAGTAACACAGCATTTCTTGCATTGATTAAAGAAGTAACCGATGAGGGCTTTGTTAAACAAAAAGCAGGTCATACAATATTTTTACCGTTGATGTTAATTGGCTTGATGGTCGCAAGGGGTGTCACGGGGTTTGTATCAAGCTACTGCATGCGCGTCGTTGCACGCCGCGTAGTTGAAGACTTCCGCAAAGAAATGTTTTCTAAGTTGATGCTGTTGCCAGTGCATTATTTTGATGCAAGATCCGCAGGATCCATCGTTTCAAAATTTACCTATGATGTAGAGCGGCTGTCTACCGCCACCACTCGTTCATGGATGAACGTTATGCGAGACTTCCTAACTGTGGTTGGTCTGATAGGCTATATGGTATATCTTGATTGGCGTTTAACGTTGATTTTCGCAATCGTACTTCCTTTTATTGCCATGTACTTAAAGAAAATGACGCCTAAGTTAAAGGCGAATGCAAAGCAAGTGCAGCACAGTGTGGGTGAAATGACGAAATCTGCAGAAGAGGCGATTGCTGGACAGAGAATTGTTAAGATTTTTGGCGCACAAGATTTTGAGTTTAATCGCTTTTCTCAAATAGTTTCTAATAATAGAAAAATTGAGTTGCGTGTTGCGCGTATTGCTGGCCTGAGTAGTTTTGTGGTCGAGGTGTTTGCTGCTTTAGCGTTAGGCTTGGTCATTTATTATGCGATGGGTAACTTTAGTGTAGGGGAGTTTGCGGCTTTTGTCGGCGCATTGCTGATGCTTATCTCGCCAATCAAACATATTGCGGCTGCTAATGAAGACTTGCAAGTCGGGTTAACTGCAGCGCATAGTATTTTTGAGGTGATTGATAGTCATCCAGAAGTGGATCAAGGTCAATTGACTATCGCGCGAGCAAAAGGTGATATCGAGTTTAAAAATGTCACTTTGCAATATGAAGATACGCCCAAACCAGCCCTGGATAATCTTAGCTTCAAGATTAACGCGGGTGAGAAAATCGCCTTAGTTGGGCGATCTGGAGGTGGCAAAACATCTTTAGTAAACTTGCTTCCTAGATTTTATGAGTTGCAAGAAGGTGCTGTATATTTAGATGGTATTGATTGTCGAGAAATAAAACTTAAAAACCTGCGTGAGCAATTTGCGTTAGTTAGCCAGGATATTATTTTATTTAACGATACTATTTTTAATAATATTGCCTATGGTGTCTTGCGAGGCGCAACTGAAGCTGAAGTAATTGCTGCTGCAAAGGCAGCTAATATTTGGGAGTTTATCCAACAATTACCAAACGGTTTGCAAAATGAGATTGGGGATAGAGGCGTCAAGTTGTCGGGTGGTCAGCGTCAACGCTTAGCGATTGCACGTGCAATTCTTAAAAATGCACCAATTCTATTGTTAGATGAAGCAACATCAGCACTTGATACCGAATCTGAGCAACATGTTCAGCAGGCGATGGATGCGTTAATGCTCAATCGTACCAGTATTGTCATCGCACATAGATTAAGCACAATTGAAAATGCAGATCGTATTATGGTAATGGAGCATGGTCGCATTGTTGAAATTGGTTCGCATAGCGAATTAATGAAGCTTGATGGATATTACGCAAAGTTATATCACAAGCAATTTAGCGCCTAAGGGTGTTGAGTGAATGAGTGATTGGCTACAAAAGCAGTGGCTTACTTTCACTTGGTGGCATTTGCTACTTTTGCCTATTTCTTGGCTATTCTTACTTGTTGTTGTTGTAAGAAAGTTTCTATACAAAAAAGGTCTGTTGCCAAGCGTTCGATTGGCTGTGCCCGTTATTGTGGTGGGCAATATTAATGTTGGCGGCGCAGGTAAAACCCCGTTAGTCATATGGTTAGTTGAACAGTTAAAATTATCTGGATATAAACCAGGCGTTATCAGTCGTGGCTATGGGGGTGATTTGGTTGGTGTGGCCTCCGTGAATGCTGATAGCCATCCCTCTGCAGTTGGGGATGAGCCAGTGCTTATTGCAATGCACGCTGATTGCCCTGTATTTGTTGGTGCAAAGCGTGCAGAAGTTGGCTTGGCACTTTTAAAAGCACATCCAGAGTGCGATATCATTATCAGTGACGATGGCTTGCAGCACTATGCGCTACAAAGAGATGTTGAGTTGGTTGTTTTTGATAGCGTAAAAGGTTTTGGTAATGCAGCGCTATTGCCTGCTGGGCCATTGCGTGAGCCATTGAGCAGGTTGCAAACAATTGATCTTCTTGTGCAAAACGGCGAGTCTGCTGAATTGACTCGCCAGTTGTTCAATCGATTCGCTGTTTCAATACCATTTGAGATGCAACTAAAGGTTGGTAGCATTTACAACTTAAAAAATCGTCAACAAACAATTGAACCGGTCGAGCTCATGGGTAAGTCTCTGACTGCGATTGCTGGGATTGGCAACCCTGAACGATTTTTTCATCAGCTAACTTCTATGGGTTTGAATTTTAAATCCAAAGCCTATAATGATCATTACCCATACACTATTCAAGATTTCGATAATATAGAAACTGAAATTGTTCTCATGACAGAGAAGGATGCAGTTAAATGTAAATCATTTGCTCGTTCCAACTTTTGGGTGCTACCTGTTAAGGCTGATATTAATAAGCAACTACTCACCAATCTATTCAGTAAATTAAATAAATTGAGAAATTAAATGGACGTAAAACTTTTACAGATTCTGGTTTGCCCGGTCACCAAAGGTCCTTTGGTTTATAACAAAGACACCAATGAGCTAATTTCTAAGGCAGCACGTTTGGCCTATCCGGTTCGTGATGGCATTCCTGTGATGTTGGAAGATGAAGCGCGTAAATTAGCGGAAGATGAAGAAGTTGCTTAATCCATCAGCTACAGTGCCTGAGTTTCATGTGGTTGTTCCTGCGCGTTACGCGAGTACAAGGTTGCCTGGCAAGCCTTTGCTAGATATCGCAGGTAAGCCTATGGTGGTCTGGGTGGTTGAGCGAGCCATGGCTAGCGGAGCAAAGCAAGTGGTTGTGGCGACAGATGACTTGCGCATCGTGGATGCAGTAAGTCAGCATGGGCACGCGGCAGTAATGACGGATATCAACCACGTCAGCGGTACTGATCGTATCGCAGAAGTTGCCGCAATTGAAGGTTGGCATGATGATGCGATTGTCGTCAATGTGCAGGGCGATGAGCCACTGATCGATGCTCAACTTATTGTTGAAGTGGCGAAGGCGTTATCTATTAATCAAGAAGCTGTCATGGCAACTGCATGTCATACAATTCATGATAAGTCTGATTTTATTAACCCTAATATTGTTAAAGTGGTTTTAGACGTTAATGGCAATGCAATGTACTTTAGTCGGGCACCTATTCCTTATCCTAGAGATACTTTTACGCAGACCGAGCTTTTATCTGAGGGCATTCCAGCCTACAGGCATGTTGGTATCTATGCTTACCGTGCGCGCTTTTTAAAACAGTATGCTAATCTTGCACCAGCAGAGGTGGAGCAATATGAATGTTTGGAGCAGTTGCGTGTGTTATATCAAGGCTATAAGATTGCCGTGACCATTTCCGAAAGTGCGCCTGCTGCAGGTGTCGATACAGAAGCTGATTTAGCGCGCGTTCGTGAGTTAATGGTCAAATTCAACTAAGTCGCTAATCTATATGGGTTTTGCCACAAGCAATCTAATAAGCTGATTTATTTTATAGCAAATTCTCACAATAGTTCTTGCGCTAACAATCTACCTTTGCTATAGTCTCACCTCTCGACGCAACATGTATTAAACGCTGTCGAGCCGGACGCGGGATGGAGCAGTCTGGCAGCTCGTCGGGCTCATAACCCGAAGG
>CAZZDN010000018.1:0-20658 GCA_964652655.1 uncultured Methylotenera sp. | reverse complement strand
GAGCTATTTATTCTAGTCATTAATGGGTTGCTGGTTTATTTTGTCGGGCAGTCATTACAAGGTTTTCATGTGGATACCTTGGTGGCAGGCGTGTTGGGGGCATTGCTGTATAGCGTGTTCTCATGGTTACTGACCGCGTTACTGATTGGCGATAAATAATCGTCAATTCAATAATTAGAAATATATATAAAGACATACAAATGAAAACGACTACTAAGAAGTTTGATGTTAGTTTCGAGTTTTTCCCACCTAAAACCGCTGAAGGAATGGACAAACTACGCGAAACACGCACTCAACTTGCAAAGTTTAATCCTGAATTTTATTCAGTCACTTTTGGTGCAGGCGGCTCTACGCGTGATAGAACCATGGATGCAGTATTGGAAATTCAGCGTGATGGCTTTCAGGCTGCGCCACATATCTCATGTATCTCTTCCAGCAAATCTGAGATTCGCGAGCTGTTGCAGGCATACCAATCACAAGGTATTAAACGACTGGTAGCACTCAGAGGGGATATTCCTTCTGGTGAAGTCAGTGCTGGTGATTTTCGTTACGCCTCTGAATTGGTCGCATTTATTCGTGAAGAAACAGGAGAGCATTTTAGTATTGAAGTGGCTGCCTACCCTGAGTTCCACCCTGAAGCCCGAACGCCAGCTGCTGACTTGCAGAATTTGAAGCGTAAAGTAGATGCGGGTGCAAATTCTGCGATTACCCAATATTTTTATAACGCAGATGCTTATTTCCATTTTGTAGATCAGTGTGACGCACTAGGTATTGCTGTGCCTATCGTGCCTGGTGTAATGCCTATCTACAACATTACGCAACTGGCGCGTTTTTCAAGTGTTTGTGGCGCTGAAATTCCACGCTGGTTAAAAATGCGCTTGGAAGAGTATGGTGACGACATGGCATCGCTCAGAGCGTTTGGCGTGGATGTGGTGAGTGAGTTATGCGAAACCTTGTTGGCTTGGGGTGCACCTAGCCTGCATTTCTATACTTTGAATCAGTCTAATATTATCAGTAATATTATAGAGAACGTTCAGCAGTAAGCTGGTTCTTGGCTAGGCTTTAGTTAAAGCTTTAGCATCAATAAAGAAAGGCTCGCCATGCTTGCGCGTTCATGCTGGTATGGCGAGTTTTTTCTGAGTTATTTTAAATTCAACACTGAGTCAGTGTATTAAGCCTGTGATTTAATGTAATGTCGGCTTTTTCTCGCTTAGCAATACATCTTCAATAAACAAATACTCTTTTGTTTTATCTGGGCCACTTCTGCTGGCACCCCATGTGGTCATCAGAACGATCCAGCGCATTTCTTCAATCCCTATCATGGCTTGTGGAACGTTCATGGCTAGTTCCAATACTAGCTCGCGTTGAGAAGTGTTGAGAATGTTGGCTTGTACCAGAAATAAAATAAACGCGATGCTTTCAGCGGATATCTTTTTTAGCTCAATTTCGGTGAATATGCGGGTATTGGTAGCATCTGCCATTTGAAATAGCTCGGGCTTGGCCGTCATTGATTCTAGTTGGCTGAACCAGTCGCAAGCACCGTTGATATCTTCTTCATCAAACCCTGCGGCAAACAACTCCCTAGTGAGGGTGTCGTCATCGGGTCTGTATTGTGTGTCAATGTAGTTTTCGAACATATAAACCAGCGCTTCAAACATGATATTTATCCTTATTAATGATTCAGGTAATGAATGACTAACTTAGTCGAAATGGTTTAATTAAATTTTTGGATTAAAAACTACATAATTTTTTGATATTGTCCTCCTGTTAAGCTGGCAACTTTGCCATCAAGCTCCAGTAACATTAGCATGGATGAAACTTCTGCTACCGTCAAGCCCGTGAGCGTGACCAAGCGCTCTAGTGGTGCAGGTTCAAAACCCATTGTTTGGAGTAGTAACGCTTCCGGTGAGTTCACTGGTGAGCTGTTGATATTGTTGGGTTCTGCCTGCGACTTGCGTGAGGTGACATCAGGCTCGAATCTGGATTGTAATTTTAGCTCTTCGGTAATGTCTTGAATGCAATCGACCAGTTTTGCGCCTTGCTTAATCAATTGGTGGCAGCCCTTGGACATCGGGGAGTGTATTGAGCCTGGAATCGCAAAAATCTCGCGGCCTTGCTCTGCGGCCATACGTGCAGTAATTTGCGAGCCGCTTTGTACGTTGGCTTCTACGACTAGGCATCCCATACTCAGGCCACTAATAATGCGGTTCCTCTTGGGGAAGTTTTGTGGCTTGGACGGCGTCCCTAGCGGGAATTCTGACAAAATTAAACCACGCTCTGCGATTTGGTGGGCAAGCTCGCGATGTTTGGCTGGATATACAATATCAAGCCCGGTGCCGACTACGGCAATCGTTGCGCCATTAGCTTTAATTGCACCCCGATGTGCCGCCCCATCTATCCCTAATGCCAGACCGCTGACGATGCATAATCCTTGTTGGCATAGGTCGTAAGCGAAAGCCTCTGCGTTCTTTTCGCCTTGTACGGATGCGTTGCGGCTACCTACAATCGCAATGCTAGGATGATTTAGCCATGCTAAATTTCCCTTTGCATATAAATATGGCGGTGGGTCGCTAATTTCTAGTAGTGCTTTTGGATATTCTGCGTCAGCGAGCGTAACTAAATAGTTATTGTTGGTGCTGAGCCACTCCGCTAGTTCGGTAGATGGCGCTTGAGCAGCGCTATGCATAATCGCGCTAGCAATGTTAGCTGATACCACTTCTTTTAATTGCGAGGGGCTGGCGGCGAAAACATGGTAGGGGCTACCAAAGGCTTTAAGTAAACTACAGTAAGTCTGTGAGCCTATGCCAGAAATGCTGCCTAAGCTTACCCATAGCGATTTTTCAGCTATCTCATCGCGATTGATCGACATACATTGCTATGGGTTATGGATGGCGTCTAGGGTGTAAACCGGTTCATTTGCTTGCATTACCAAGCCATAAGAAATTTTGTCGAACACGCGGAATACCATGATTAAACCTACGCGCTCGTCTGGTAACTTGACATAACCTGGTTCAATGATTGGTTCTGAAGCTTGTTTTTTATCTTTTGCGAAGTTTAATACAGCTTTGCCATCCTCTCCGCGTGATAAGTCGAAGTTCAACTCTTTCAGTTTTGGTTTCGCGTTGGCTTCTGCTTTAGCGGCTTTTTCTTGGTCTGCTTTTGTAGGTTCTGGGTCTTTGATAATTCGACCATAACGACTAACTGCTAATACGTGTCCAACCTCTACACCATCTTGTGAGCCACGATTGATAGAAACAATACTTTCTGGCCCCGCTTCAGCTAAGCCGCCATATATTTTAAGTACTCTACCTCTGATTGGCGTGTCAGGGGCACGTGGCGTGAAGTTAGTGATCACTTCGTCGCCACTTGGTACTAATCTGTCTTTAACAAAGATTTCTTCTTTTGCTTTCACAACTTCAGCAGTTGCTGGTGCACCAAATCTTTTTACTTTCAAGTCCCCTAAATACGTGGCCTCAACCCCCAATACTTCTTTGCTATCAGGGTCAATTAACGAGTCACCTGGGCGGTAAATATACCAATTGAGACCGCTATCCTCTTCAATATTGTTGACATAAACGCGAGTGCCTGTGCTCAGGACCACACGATTATCTTGCCCTGCAATGATTCTCGGCGATTCAGCGAGTTGACCTTTTTCAATCACTAGCGGTTGGCTAAGGAACGGCGTAATCACGTTAAGTGGAATAGTAGAGATTGCATTCTGAGTCAGTGGTTCAGCGATAACGCCTGGTTCAAGGGTGACCGTTTCACGTAGCAATTTTAATTGAGGTTGCCCGCTACTCATGTCCAACACAATCACATCTCCTGGGTAGATGAGATGTGGGTTTTTGATTTGGCTGCGATTCAGTTGCCATACTTTGGGCCATAGCCATGGGTCTTTAAGAAAGCGTGCGGATATCCACCATAGAGTGTCACCTTTGACCACGACATGTCGGTCAGGATGGCCTTCTTTTAATGCAATTACTTGTGCATTTGCGTTGAAGCTTAAGCAACAAAACATGAGCAGCGTTATAATATTGCGAAACATATGTTGATGACCTCGGTCAAAAGAGCATTAAAAGACACCCGATAGTGTGCAGAATAAGCTTTACACACCGCGATTTTACGTTAAATTTATCACGTAATTTATTAAAAAATCAAGCTTTTACACAAAAAGCCGATGATTCCAGTTTTTTTGAATGATTAAATACCAAATACTAAAGAGTTATTTATGGCAATTTTAGATATCCTTAATTATCCCGATCAGCGTTTGCATACGGTCGCTAAGCCTGTGAAAGAGGTAAACGCCGCTGTTCGCCAGTTGATTGATGATATGGCGGAGACCATGTATGCGGCGCCCGGTATTGGACTGGCTGCAACGCAGGTGAATCATCATATACAGCTATTACTGGTAGACATTAGTGAGACTAAAGATCAGTTGCAGGTGTTTATAAACCCTAAAATTCTAGAGCGTGATGGTGAACAGGTGTACGAAGAGGGCTGTTTGTCTGTCCCTGGTATTTACGAAAGCGTAACGCGCGCAGAAAAAATCTTGGTCGAGGCATTAGATGCACAGGGTAAAAAGTTTACCTTAGAGGCGCACGGTTTATTGAGCGTGTGTATTCAGCATGAGATGGATCACTTGCTTGGTAAAGTGTTTGTTGAGTATTTATCGCCACTGAAGCGCAACCGAATTAAAAATAAAATGCTCAAGCAGCATCGTGGTAAATAGATAGATTAAAGGTTAATGCGTTGAAAATTATTTTTGCGGGAACCCCCGAGTTTGCAGTCCCAGCCTTAGCGGCCTTAATTAAGGCGGGTCACGAAATTGTGATGGTTTTGACACAACCAGACCGTCCAGCAGGGCGAGGCATGAAATTAAAGGCGAGCCCAGTGAAGGTGCTGGCGGAACAGTATGGTTTGTTCGTATTCCAGCCAGAAACTTTAAAGGATGAGGCGGTTAAAGCGCGAATTGCACAAACTGACGCTGATGTGATGATTGTTGCGGCATACGGCTTAATTATCCCCACGGATGTGTTAGATATGCCTAAACATGGTTGTTATAACATTCATGCATCATTGCTACCGCGCTGGCGTGGTGCAGCACCGATACATCGCGCTATCTTAGCAGGTGACCTTGAAACTGGGGTGACGATTATGGAAGTGGTGCCAGCCCTAGATGCAGGAGCGATGGTGAGTAAAGGTGTCGTCCCAATTACGGAAAGCGATACCACGCAAGGTTTGCATGATGCCTTGGCTCTCCTCGGCGCTGACTTGATGGTGGAGGCGATGGATGTTTTAGCCCGGACGGGTGGGCTGGCTAGTGTTCCGCAAGATGAAGCATTGGTGACTTATGCGCATAAGTTAGAAAAAGCCGAGGCGGCAATCGATTGGCATCAGTCAGCGGTTGAAATATCCAGACAAGTACGCGCATTTAATCCATTCCCTGTTGCGCAAAGCTTCTTGCGCGGCGAAGTCTGTCGCATTTGGATGGCAACAGCTGTCACGGAGTTAAGTGGTATAGATGCGTCACACCATGCGGTTCCAGGAGATGTACTGGATACCAGCAATGGTATTCTGGTGGCCTGTGGTGAGGGCGCATTACGCATCACTGAGCTCCAAGCACCAGGCGGAAAGCGCCTTAATGCCCAAGTATTTATACAAGGGCATGCACTAAAAATGGGTGATCGATTTGCCAGCACGCTTGTTTAGGATTAGTCTTATCTTTAGCCGTAGTTTGTTCAGCCGTAGTCTTTAGGCTTGAATTTTTAGCGCTACGTCACCATTTTTTCCATATCAGTGCATAAAGTGAGGATAAAAATATGCTAGGAAATTGGTTAAAGACGGCTGTGTTAATGGCAGCAATTGTTGCCTTATTTGGCGTAGTAGGTGCGGCATTGGGCGGTGCAGGGGGCATGATGGTAGCGCTCTTGCTCGCTGGCGTGATGAATATCTATGCATACTGGTTTTCTGATAAAGCGGTGCTTAAAATGTATGGTGCGCAGGAGGTGACTGCGGAGAATGTGCAGTTTCGTACTTACTATCAAATGGTGCGAGAGTTAGCGCAAAATGCACAGTTGCCGATGCCTAAGGTTTATGTCATTAACGAGTCTCAGCCGAATGCGTTTGCCACTGGACGTAATCCAGAGAATGCTGCAGTGGCAGCCACAGCAGGGATTATGCGCATTTTAAGCGAGAGAGAGTTGCGTGGCGTGATGGCGCACGAACTTGCGCATGTGAAAAATCGGGATACCTTAATTTCCACAATCTCTGCAACTGTCGCTGGTGCTATCGCCTCAATTGCGCAGTTTGGTATGTTGTTAGGTGGCGGTCGCGACCAAAGTGGGGAGCGTAACGTGAACCCCTTGGTGGGGATGTTGGTGATGTTTTTGGCACCACTAGCGGCATCCTTGATTCAGATGGCGATTTCTAGAGCGAGAGAATTTGAGGCGGATAAAGCTGGCGCTGAGATTAGCGGTGACCCTAGGGCTCTGGCAAGTGCATTAGAAAAAATTCACCATTATGCGCATCAGGTGACCAACCAAACCGCGGAGGCTCACCCAGAAACTGCGCAGATGATGATCATTAATCCACTTTCAGGCGTATCGTTTGACCGCCTGTTTAGTACGCATCCTAGAACAGAAGAACGTGTGGCGAGGCTGATGGCCATGGCGACTCGATACTAACAGTTTCATACTTGGCGCAACCTCAACTTTCTCGCTCAAGCCACGCTAATCGCTTTTACTGTTATTTGTGTGCTTAGAATTTCTGACTTTAAAGCGCTGTGCAACTTGCCAAGCATACGCGATTTAATATGCTTGGCGCTTGCACGTAGTGTGCGTAGTTCTGCTATTTAGATATTGGGCTATGTAGATTTAGTCTCTATCCCCGCCTCGCCCATGCTTGCCGTTACCGTTGCCATTTTTACCTTTACCCCGGTTTTTGTCATGATGATCCCAGTCTCTTCTGTCTTCATCATCATGATGATTGTAGTAATCACCACGATGGTACTGACGATATTGTGGTGAAAATTCTTGGTGATACCATCGATCTTGTACGAAATAAACTTGCCGGCCACATGCATTGTATCTGCCACAATAACGTCGCCAATTTTTGTAGTGCCCCGGCGGTACCCGCAAATAAATAGGCTCATACATCACGTCTACATGACGGTGCACAATAATCGGTTCTCTGTAGATTAATCGTGGTTGTGGGTACGGGTAATCACCAATATCAATCTGTCCATAAAATCCTGGCTGGCCAATGCTGATTGATACGCCGACATCTGTTGCAAAAGCCCCGCTTGCGGATGTAAGCAGGAGGCCTGCCATTAGAAAACGCTTTAAAGAATTAGTATTCATCATGAAGAGTTCCTTGTGAATTGAAATCATATAGCGTATGAACATCGCATTCGGATGACAACATAATCTACAGCTTAACCCTAATCGAGTAGATATCAAGTAAAATCAGCGTTTTAGCAATAAAGAATAGAAACTCATTTTGTATATTTCACAACAAATCGCTGCCAATGCTGTTCATGAAGTGTTTTTAGGACGGAATCTGACAACTGCTTTGCCTGCTGCGCTTGCTCGTTTCCCAGATGCCACTGCCCAGCAAAAAGGTGCAGCCGCAGATTTAAGTTACGGCACTTTACGTTATTATGGCGAAGTCGATGCTTACCTTAAGGCCTTGCTTGAGAAGCCGTTGGCAGACGAGCGTATTCACGCATTGTTGCTGGTAGCGATTTATCAGTTGGCACATGATAAAGCAGATGCCTTTACTGTGGTGAATCAGGCTGTACATGCAGTGAGTCAATTAAAAAAACCTGCTGTAAAGCCATGGGCAAAAGGCTTAGTGAATGCAATTCTGCGTAATTTTTTACGACAAAAAGAACCGTTGGCGATTAAGTTTAAAGAGCATGAAGTTGCCGCGTACTCTTATCCTCAATGGTGGATAAATAAACTCCGAGTTCAGTATCCTGATCAGTGGCAGCCTATGCTAACCGTAGGTAACCAGCATCCACCAATGACATTGCGTGTGAATACGAAAAAAATTAGCACGCCAGATTATCTGCAGTTATTGGCTCAGAGTGAAATAGATGCGATGCAATTAGGTGAGCAGGCCGTGGTGCTCACTAAACCCTTGGCTGTTGAAAAAATTGCAGGATTTACAGATGGCGTGGTTTCTGTCCAAGACTACGGTGCTCAGTTGGCTGCGCATTTGATTGATGTGAAAGAGGGGATGCGCGTGCTGGATGCTTGCTGTGCACCTGGCGGTAAAACTGGGCATATATTAGAGTTGGCAGATGTGCAGATGACGGCGTTGGATAGTGATGCGGTGCGTTTGCAGCGCGTAGAGAGCAATTTAGCCAGACTAAATTTAAAAGCGAACTTGCGAGTAGGAGATGCTGGCGTCAATGATTGGCACGATGGCATGCCATTTGATAGGATATTAGCGGATGTGCCTTGCACTGCTTCTGGCATTGTCAGACGGCACGTGGATATTAAGTGGTTAAGGCGTGAGTCAGATATTGCCTCTTTTACTGCGCAACAAGCTAAAATATTACCCAATTTGTGGCAGATGCTAGCTAAGGGCGGTAAATTGCTTTACGTTACTTGTTCTGTGTTTAAAGAAGAGAATCAAAGCCAAATCGATCGATTTTTACAGCAGCATCCTGATGCAACTCAGATCGCTATAAGTGATTTGCTCGATAGTGAACATCAGAATATTACACATATGCAGGGTCAACTTATTCCTAATAACTCACATGATGGTTTCTTTTATGCACTTCTGCAAAAAAATTAGACTCATTTTTTGCGTAGTCTCTTTAGTGTTGTTTTCAACATCGGTAATTGCTGAGAGCACTAGTTTTCGCATCAGGAGCGCAAACTTAACGGTTTATGAAGGTGATTATCTGCTAAATGCAGATGCTGAAATCAACTTTGGCACTGAGATGGAGAAGGCTATTCAGAAAGGCTTTGTTTTCAACTTTTTGATAGAGTTTCAGTTGCTGATGCCTAAAAAATACTGGTTTGATGATGAAGTTGCAACAGTTGTGCAACAGGTTAGCTTAAGTTATCACGCACTGACTCGACAATATATTGTGGTGCGTAACGACCAGCAACGAGCTTATGCTTCGTTAGATGAGGCTTTAGAGGATTTGTCGATTATTCAGGACATGAAAGTGTTTCATGAGACCGAGGTTGAGAAAGGCGAGCGATATCAGGCGATTTTACTGATGCGCCTCGACCAAAAGAAGCTACCTAAAGCGTTGCAAATAGATGGGATCACTTCAAGCGAATGGAAAATCAGTTCTCAACGTTTTGAGTGGACACCTAATTTATTCAAATGAAATATATTGTATTCACCAGTGCGTTGTTAGGCGGGTTACTTCTTTACTTGCTATCTAATGCGAGCGCAAATACGGCTGCATCTGGAGAGCATTACACGCTATTGGTCGTCCTGAATATAGCACTGGCCGTGTTGCTGCTGATATTAATAGGGGTGCAGCTATTCAGTTTGTACCGTAATATCCGCCAGCGTGTCATGGGGAGTCGTTTTACCCTTCGCTTACTGGGTTCGTTCGCGCTCATGGCGATTATCCCCGGCTTGATTGTGTATTTGGTCTCGGTCAATTTTCTGACGCGTTCAATAGAGTCATGGTTTAACGTCAAGGTAGAGTCTGCGTTAGAAGGGGGCTTGAATCTCGGTCAGACTGCACTTGAAATCATGCTGGCTGATGTGAAGGAAAAAGGCGAAAGTATGGCCACTAGCCTAGCCTTTCAACCTGCGAATACGCATTTCTCAATGCTGAATGATTTGCGTGAGAAAAGTGGTGTGCAGGATGCGGCATTATTCACACCGCAGGGTGGCATTCTGGCCGTATCTAGCGGTGATGCGAGCAGTTTTTTGCCAGATCTTCCCAGCGTGTCTCAGCTAAGACAGGCGCGGCAGCGTATTTATGGCAATATCGAACCAATTAACGGTAAGGGGCTTCACCTCCGTGTGCTGATTCCAGTCAGTGTACAAGACATATCAGGTGAAATGCGCATTCTGCAGTTGCTGCAGCCTGTACCTAAGTCTTTGGCGACAACCGCTGAGGCAGTGCAGGATGTTTATCAAGATTATCAGCAGCTATCTTATAGCAGGACGGCTTTAAGGGAGGTGTTCGCACTGACGTTGACGTTGGTCATGATGTTGGCGATGTTTACTGCGGTCGCGATTGCTTTTGTGTTGAGTCGTCGACTGTCTGCACCGCTTACCGTGCTGGCAGAAGGAACCAAAGCAATTGCCAGTGGTGATTACAGCACCATGTTGCCCGCACATGGTAAAGATGAACTCGGTGTCTTAGTGCAGTCATTTAATAGCATGACCCAGCAATTGGGTGATGCAACTAAAGCAGCGGATAGAAATCGTGCGCGTGTTGAGGCTGCTCGCGGTTATTTAGAAACTATCTTGGCGCATTTGTCTTCAGGCGTGTTGGCGCTTAATGAGCGTAGCGAATTGCGCACGTTTAATGAGGCAACGGTGAATATACTCGGTGCGTCATTAGAAAGTTATGTTGGGTTCACGCCAGAAAAAATTATAGAGAAGCAGCCCAATTTGGCTAATTTCTTTCAGACGATTGCAGATGCGATTCAACAAGATAACTCACAAAAAGTGATACAAAAAGAAGAGGTGCAAGCACAGATAGAGCTTGCTACCGCACAAGGTAAGAAAATTATTACATTGCGAGGGACCCGTTTGCCTGATGGCGGCTATGTTGCTGTGTTTGATGATGCAACCGCAATGGTGCAGGCGCAACGTGATGCGGCTTGGGGGGAAGTGGCGCGTCGCTTAGCCCACGAAATTAAGAACCCTCTGACCCCGATTCAATTGTCTGCAGAGCGCATGGCGCATAAGTTGCACCATAAGTTAGAGGAAGCGGATGCTGAGATTCTGCAACGCTCAACAGAAACTATCGTGAATCAAGTAGATGCTCTCAAGAAGATGGTAAACGAGTTTAGTGAGTATGCACGCTCACCAACACCCCATTTGGAAAGCTTGGATCTGAACGCACTTATTCGTGAGATTGTTTCTTTTTATGACACACCTAAGACAACAGTAAAGTTAGCGCTTACTAGCGACGCTTGCTTGATAAAGGGTGATAGTACAATGTTACGGCAGGTGTTGCATAACCTGATGCAAAATGCACAGGATGCATTGTCATCAGTATTAGCACCGTTGATTCAGATCACAACGATAGTGAGTGATGGTATGTTGATATTAACCGTACAGGATAACGGTGGTGGTTTCCCTGCCGAGATGTTGTTGCACGTGTTTGAGCCATATGTAACAACAAAGTCGCACGGGACTGGGCTTGGCTTAGCAATTGTTAAAAAGATTATAGAAGAGCACAAAGGTAGCATTAAAGTCGAAAACATATCATCAGTGAACGACGAAAACGGCTCGGGGGCTTTGATTACCATTAGCATTCCGCTATTCATCAACTAATTTACAAACAATTTATTCTTATGGCATCAAAACATATATTAGTGATTGACGATGAAATAGGCATACGCGAACTGCTGCGTGATATTTTGCAAGATGAGGGATATCAGGTGCAGTTGGCAGAAAATGCCGCGACTGCACGAGCCATGCGCCTACATGAGCGCCCTGATGTGGTATTGCTCGATATTTGGATGCCAGATTGTGATGGTATTACGTTGCTTAAGGAGTGGGCAAATGGCGGCTTGCTGACGATGCCTGTTGTCATGATGTCTGGACATGGCACCATAGATACTGCTGTAGAAGCAACGCGTATTGGCGCTTTTGACTTCTTAGAAAAACCGATAGCCTTACAAAAACTACTCAAAACAGTGGCGATTGCATTAAAGCATAGTGAACAGTTGCCAAAATCAGAGATGAATCTGATTAGCTTGGGTAAAAGTCCAATGGTGGTTGCATTAAAAGAGCGACTGGATAAGATTGCCTCTAGTGCTAGTCTTGCACCCAGCCCAGTTTTGTTGATTGGCCCACTCGGGTGCGGGGCTGAGTTGTGCGCGAGATTTTTACATGATGCGAATACGCCTTGGTTGGAGCTAGTGGAAGGTGGTCAGTTAGTCACAGCCCCATTAGATGTGCTTGAGGCAGCGACTGATGGTGTCGTGTATTTGCCTGAAATTGCGGAGTTCAATAAAACCGAGCAAAAAGGCTTATTGCTTTTGATTACAAAGGCAGAAAAATATAACGTACGTGTGGTTTGTGGCACGCGCTATAACTTGCAAAAGTTACAGGCTGAGGGGTTGTTTGACCATAACCTATTGCAGATGCTATCAGCCGTTTCATTGCGCGTGCCTGGATTAGATGAACATAAGGAAGACATTCCAGACTTAGTGGTGACAATTGCCAATTTACAGTTTGAGGTGGCTAATGTGCCCTACCGAGAGTTCGATATCGCGGCATTAAACGCCTTACGCAATGCGCATTGGCCTGGCGGTATTGCACAACTAGATGCCGTAGTGCGTAACCTGATACAGACTAGTCTTGGCGATAAAGTTACCTTAGATGACGTGAATCGCGTCATTCACCAGTTTGATGTTGATTTCCCATCTGAAAAGAAGGCCGATGCTAATCAACCATTGAATGGTGCCAATGTGCCGTTAGCAATTGAGGCGAATCTTGATCAGCCATTACGTGAAGCACGCGATGATTTTGAACGACTTTATTTTAATCACCATATTAAATCTGTCGCGGGTAATATGAATAAGCTAGCTGAGATTTCAGGATTGGAGCGAACGCACCTTTATCGTAAGCTCAAGCAACTAGATGTAAAAATCAAAGGTTAGCCTCTTTCAGCGACGTGAAATCATTGATACGGGACTTTTCCTGCATACGCACCTTGTTCTTAACGCATTGATAAAAAATGGCAAAAGAAAACTTACAACACCTTCGTCAGATGGTCGCCCAGCAAGCAGCAAGGATGATGGCAGAAGACGGAATATCAGATTATGCTTATGCTAAAAAGAAAGCAGGGCGTCAATTAGGTGCGATAGACAATAGTAGTTTGCCCTCTAACGCAGAGGTGGAAGAGGAGCTGAAGCTATATAACGCACTATTTTTGAGTGAAGAACAACCTGAGAATTTACGTGATTTACGTAAAAACGCTTTATTGACGATGCAGATGTTGGAGAGATTCAATCCATATCTTACGGGGGCGGTATTGGATGGAACAGCAGGTTTGCTAGCAGAGACGCATATTCATTTGTTCGCAGACAGTCTCAAAGAGGTTGAGATGTTTTTGCTGAATCAGCAAATACCGTTTGATGTGAACGAAAAGTCTTATCGCGTGATGAATGACGGCAAGCGTGATAAAAAAGGGGATGGACGTAAAACCGTGCCTGTATTTACGCTAGAAATGGAAACTGGGCTAATAAGATTGAGTGTGTTTGAGGTGGACGATATTCGAGTCCCGACCAAGCGTGCTGTAGATGGCGCCAATGCTGACAGGGCCGGAATTGAAGCCTTAAAAGAGTTAATCGCGGCAGGTTAAGTAAGTGCTTTTGAAATAGGCTTACCTAACCTTGCGTTGTTTCTCTATCAATCTGTTCGCTACTCTTGCAGCCAGCGCGCGACATCCATCGCGAAGTAAGTCAAAATGCCATCTGCACCTGCACGTTTGAAGGCGAGTAGGCTTTCGAGTACGCATGATTTTTCATCCAACCAGCCGTTCTGAGCAGCTGCTTTAAGCATGGCGTATTCACCACTGACTTGGTATGCAAAGGTTGGTACACCAAACTCATCTTTAACTCGGCGAACAATGTCTAGATAAGGCATGCCAGGTTTCACCATCACCATATCTGCGCCTTCTGAAATATCCAGTGCAACCTCTTGCATCGCTTCATCGCTGTTGGCTGGGTCCATTTGGTAGGTATATTTGTTACCTTTTCCTAGGTTCGCTGCAGAGCCGACTGCATCACGAAAAGGGCCATAAAAGGCTGAGGCATATTTGGCCGAGTAAGCTAGAATCTTTGTATGAATATTTCTTGTGCTTTCTAGCGCTTCGCGAATTTGACCTACGCGCCCGTCCATCATGTCGCTAGGTGCAACGATGTCAGCACCTGCGTTTGCGTGTGAAATCGCCTGTTTGACCAACACCTCAATCGTTTCGTCATTGAGCACGTAACCCGCCTCGTCTATCAAACCATCTTGCCCATGGGTAGTGTATGGGTCTAGGGCAACGTCGGTAATCACGCCTAGTTCTGGGTAAGTTGCTTTGAGTGCGCTGACGGTGCGTTGCACCAAGCCTTCTGGGTTATATGCCTCAGCTGCATCTAAGCTTTTAAATTGGTTGTCCACTACTGGAAATAATGCAATAGCAGGGATACCTAAAGCAACGCACTCGCCAGCGGTTTTAAGCAGTATGTCTAGGCTTTGACGTTTAACGCCTGGCATAGAAGCGACTTCTTCAATACGGTTTTCGCCGTCTAAAACAAATACGGGGTAAATTAAATCATTGGACGTCAGAACATTTTCACGCATTAGACGACGTGAAAACGTGTCTTTGCGCATGCGACGTGGGCGAGAATAAGGATAGCTCATGATTAGACCTTAGTTAAAACAAGCGTACATTTCATGTTTGCAAGCTTGTTAGTTCGGATATTGATGTTGAACTTAAGCAAATACTTTTGCCAGCTCCACGCCAGGTTCTGGTTGCCGCATAAAGGCTTCACCAACTAAAAAGGTATGCACGTTATTTTTGCGCATGAGTGCAACGTCCTCTTGGGTGAAAATACCGGATTCGGTCACGATGATTTTATCTGCGGGGATTCTTTCCAGTAACCCTAGTGTTGTTTCTAATGTCACATCAAATGTACGTAGATTACGGTTATTAATACCGAGTAGTGGCGTGCTGAGTTGTAGTGCGAGGTCTAACTCTTCACCGTTATGTACTTCAACTAAAACGGCCATGCCCAGACCATGGGCAATCGCCTCTAATTCACGCATTTTTGCTAAATCAATCGCAGCCGCAATGAGCAGTATGCAGTCAGCGCCCATCGCGCGCGCCTCATAAACCTGATAGGGGTCGATCATAAAGTCTTTACGCAAAACCGGTAGCTGGCAAGCAGCGCGCGCTTGTTTTAAATATTCTGGTGAACCTTGAAAATACTCTACGTCAGTGAGCACTGACAAACAGGCTGCACCGCCTTGTTCGTAACTGACCGCAATCTCTGCAGGTTTGAAGTCCTCACGAATGATACCTTTGGAAGGGCTGGCTTTTTTAATTTCAGCAATCACAGCAGCCTGTTTATTCGCAATTTTTGCACGTATGCTTCCTACGAAGTCTCTGGTTGCAATCGCTGTCGCCGCTTCTGCTTGCATCGCATCGAGTGATTTTTTTGCTTTGGCAGCAGCCACTTCTGTTGTTTTCGTCGCAATGATTTTATTAAGAATGTCTGACATATTGCTTTCGCTAAACTATAAATAAATATATTGAGATAAATGCATAGGCGTCGAAATAATCGCGCTATTTATCTTTGATGCATCTTTATTGGTATTTTTGCTGATTGTGTATAATCCATCCAGCTTCGTGGTCACCTCTGGGCGCGTGGTGCGTCCAATGTATTATGCCCCCTTTGGGATTATATACATACTCACCATTAAACGAAATTGTATCACCCACCTGCAAAGGTATTCTGGGAGCGAGATCTATATTATGCGCAAACAATAGCGTTTGTTTTGCATTGATTTTGACAAGAAATCTCTGATGTTTTGCACCCTTATTGTCATCCGCAAGCAGTTTGATGACGGTGCCATCGCCTCTTACCTGTACATCACTTAGTTTGGATGCAAAGGCGCGCTCAATCTCAGTGTTCTGAGTGTTGTTTGTGGAGTGCTTTGTGCCATTGGGGTTAAGTGGCTCAGTAAGTTGGGATTTTTGCAGAGCCCCAGGACTTGGTTGCTCGCAGGCGCATAAACCTAGCGCTAAAATCAGTACGATAAATAGCTGTTTGCCGCTCATGCCTTGGTTGCGCTGATGAGTGCTTGCATTTTCTGTAACGCTTTTCCACTATCCAGCATTTCTGCGGCAGTATGAATCCCCGCTGCGAGAGTGGGGCTGATGCCTGCAACATAGATCGCAGCGCCTGCGTTTAATAATACAATATCTCTTGCTGGCCCAGTTTTGCCAGCCAGCAAATCAAGAATCATTTGCTTAGACTCTTGTGCGTCATTCACTCTAATACTATTTAACTCGTGTAAATTTAAGCCAAATTGGGTTGGGTTTACCGTGTACTCAAGCACTTTGCCATCTTTCAGCTCGGCAATATGGCTGTCACCTGTGAATGAGATTTCATCCATGCCATCTGCACCGCATACCACCATCACATGTTCGCTACCAAGTTGTTTCAGCACATGCGCTAATTTGCCAGTTAAGTCACGAGAAAATACGCCCATGACTTGACGTTTCGCACTCGCTGGATTGGTTAATGGACCGAGTAAGTTGAAGAGTGTGCGGATACCTAGCTCGCGGCGCACTGGTGCAGCATGTTTCATTGCACTATGATGATTCGGTGCAAACATAAACCCTAACCCGACTTGGTTGACGGTGTTAGCAACTTGTTCAGGCGTTAAATTGACGTTAACCCCTAATGCTTCTAACACATCTGCACTGCCGCAAGTGGAGGATACTGAGCGACCGCCATGTTTTGCTACTTTTGCGCCAGCTGCTGCGGCGACAAAAGCACTCACGGTCGAGATGTTAAAGGTTTGTATCCCATCTCCGCCAGTTCCGCAGGTGTCTACCAAGTGACTGACTTCTTGAATGTTCACCTTAGTTGAAAGTGAACGCATCACGCTGGCAGCTGCGGCAATCTCATCTACCGTTTCACCTTTAATGCGCAAAGCAACTAGTACCCCAGCAATCTGTGCAGGCGTCAGCTCTCCTGCCATCACTTGCTGCATTAGGTTTTGCATTGCCTCAAAACTTAAGTCTTCGCCGTTGATGAGTCGGTTTAGGGTTTGCGCGTAACTCATGGGGCTAAGCTTTCAAAAAGTTATTTAAAAGCGCATGTCCATGTTCAGTAAGAATAGACTCTGGGTGAAATTGCACACCCTCTACCGCTAGCGTTTTGTGGCGAACACCCATAATTTCGCCATCATCCGTCCAAGCAGTAATTTCTAGGCAATCTGGCAGCGTTTCTTTTTCAATGACTAATGAGTGATAACGTGTGGCCGTGTAGGGATTAGGTAATCCTTTAAACACCCCAATATCTTTGTGGTGGATGAGTGAAGTTTTACCATGCATCAGTTGTTTGGCATGGATGATGTTGCCACCAAAGGCTTGGCCAATGCTTTGATGTCCTAAGCAAACCCCCAGTAAAGGTATTTTTCCTGCAAATTCTTTAATGAGTGGCACGCTGATACCAGCCTCGTTAGGTGTACAAGGGCCTGGTGAAATGACAATATGGTCAGGCTTGAGCGCTGCCACTTTAGCTAAATCAATTTCATCATTACGGTAAACCAATACCTCTTCACCAAGCTCACCTAAGTATTGCACTAAGTTGTAGGTGAAAGAGTCGTAGTTGTCGATCATTAACAGCATGTTCTGTCCTAATTTGCTTACTGGCTTTTCATCAGTGAAAAGTCTTGTATTGTCTGCACTATTTTACCAATGCTTAAAATCTACGTATAGATAAATGCGCCAAATTACTAAAAAGTTACGTTATCTATTTGTTTCATGATGCTTAATGTTCGCGCTGCTAATCATGCTTAAATTAATAGGCGCAAGCATAGGGTGTTGGGTCAATTGCTGGAAGCGCTCCTGACATGATGGCGACAACTAATTTAGCGCTTGCAGGTGCCATGGTGAGCCCGTATCTGAAGTGTCCAGTATTTAAGAATAGATTCTTGATCGTTGGGTGCGCACCTATGGTTGGCAGATTCTCAGGTGTGCCAGGTCGCAAGCCGCTCCAATGTTTGATGATCGGCTCACCTTTTAATTCTGGCATAATGGTCTCAGCTTTTATCCGCAATTCTTCACGCACATCTTCTGTTACGCCATTATCAAACCCCACATCTTCTAGTGTGCTGCCAGCTAATAGGTAGCCATCTAAGCGAGGAATCATGTAGAAACCCTCTCTGTAGATCATTTGCTGAAGATTTTTAGCAGGTTTGTACAACAGTATTTGCCCGCGCATTGGTTTAATGTTCAGTTTGGCGCTAGTTTCTTTCAGTAAATCAAAACTCCAAGCTCCGGAAGTGACCACAAATTGGTCTGCACGCAGGGTTTCACCACTAGTGGTTTGCCACGCTTTGAGTTCATCAGATTCTTCGAGGGGCTTCAACTGTGTATGCTCAAGCATGGTCACGTCATGTTGCTCTAACCATTTACGCAAGCCTTGCATTAAGTAAGGTGGGCGGATTTGGCATACGGATGGCAACCACAGGCCATCATCTCCGCTTGGGGAGGCTACGCCAAAAGTCGATGCTTTTACAGGCTGAAAACTCACCTGATTGCGTTCACACCAATCTTGAGCGGCATTCAAATCAAACTTAGGTAATAGTAAAAATCCCGATTGTGCAAAGTCAGACGAAAAGCCAGTTTCTTGTGCTAATCGTTGTGTGAGTTCACGATAAAAACTAGCACTGTTATGGGTAAGTGTGTTCACCGCTTCTGAATACATCCATGGCAGTAATGGAAAAATAATACCGCCACCTGCCCAAGAGGACTCTCCCGAGGTTTGACTGGCAATTTGGTTGCGCTCAACAATCGTGACACGGTGGCCACGGTTAATCAGTTCCATTGCGGTCATGCAGCCCACAATGCCGCCGCCGATAATCATGGTGTGTTGCTTTGACATGGTTTCTCTATCTCAAACTATTATTTGGTCGCAACGCGGCCCATCAGTAATGCATTTTCTGCATTGGTTAGCCCCGTTGGCTGGCCTAGCAGTACGATTACATCACCCTCGGCGAGTAGGCTCTCGTTCGACATCGGGGTGCCTTTAGTATTGGGGCGGCGGATGTTTTTTACACTGACTTCAAAACTATCTAATTGCATATCATTAAGGCATCTGCCTATCGCATAGGCGCCAGCAGTGATAATCACTGAGTGAAGTCTGACCTCTTGTTTGGTGATGCCTTCACTTTCAGTATCTGAAATGCCATGAAAGTAGCCTTTGAACATGCTGTAGCGCTCTTCACGAAACATTCGGATACGTTTTACGACACGATTTAACGGTACGCCGAGTAGCATCAATGCATGCGAAGCTAACATTAGGCTACCTTCAAGAATCTCCGGTACCACTTCAGTTGCGCCAGCGTCACGCAGCATTTCCATATTAGAGTCATCGACAGTACGCACGATGACTGGCAACTGAGGGTAACTCTCTTGCGCAATATGCAAAATCTTCATTGCTGCACGGTTGTCTGCATAACTGATGATAAGCGCTTTAGCGCGAGCAGCCCCTGCTGCTTCTAATACTACGCGTCTGGCGGCATCTCCAAACATCACATTTTCACCAGCTGCAGCGGCATCTAAAACCCTGGATGGGTCGATATCCAGCGCTACGTAAGGAATTTTTTCTTCTCTTAAAAAGCGACCAAGGTATTGTCCGCTCCGGCCGTATCCACAAATCACGACATGGTCATGTAGATCTTTGCTACCTTCATCAATTTCTTTGATGATTTGGCTACTGTTGCGGGTGTAGCTTCGGGCTAAACGACGTGCAATGCGCCCGTTATACTGAATAAGGAATGGTGCAATCACCATGGAAAGCAGTGCGGCAGCTAAGGTGATTTGCAGGGCAGCTCCGCCAATCAGCTTTTGCTCTGCGCCCAGCGCTAAAATCACAAAACCGAACTCTCCAGCTTGGGCCAGAATGATGCCAGTACGAATCGCTACGCCAATTTCATATTTAACGAACCTCACCACGGCGGTCACAATCACTGCTTTAAACAGGATAAATCCGAATAGGATTAATAATATGATGCCAATATGTTGAATGATCTCAGCAATATTGAGTAACATGCCAACACTAATAAAAAACAAGCCAAGTAAAATGTCGCGAAATGGCGCGATATCAGATTCCACTTGATAGCGATATTTGGTTTCAGAAATTAGCATCCCCGCTACAAATGCGCCGAGTGCATAAGATAGCCCCGCAGTTTTTGTAGCAAAAGCAACCAACAGGGTTATCATTAAAACGTTCATCACGAAGAGCTCGCGTGAGCGCTGACTCGCAACTAAATTAAATAAGGGGTTAATCAGCCACTTACCTATGGTGAACAGGAATAAGAGCATGCCAATCGCCTTTAATGTCGCCAGTTCAAGCACGTAAAAAACATCCGCATTTGCTGCACCAAGCGCGGGAATTAAGACCAGCACTGGTACAACAATAATATCTTGAAATAGTAAGACACCAATGCTCAAGCGGCCGTGCCTGGAGTTTAGATCTATGCGCTCAGCTAAAATTTTCGAGACAATCGCAGTCGAAGACATGGTGAGTGCAGCGCCAATGACAAACGCCGCAGGCCAGCTGACCCCTGCTAGTTTTGCCACGCACATGGTGAGTGTGAGGGTAAAAAGCACTTGTGCACCACCGAGGCCAAGCACTTTAGTTCGCATGGCGTAGAGCTGGGGTAAGCTGAATTCTAGGCCGATACTGAACATTAGGAATACGA
>CAZZDN010000017.1:0-20687 GCA_964652655.1 uncultured Methylotenera sp. | reverse complement strand
TAAATGGCAGGTAATTATCGATTTGAAACGAAGAAATTTGAGTCATTATTTACTCACATCATTATGATATTGATTTATGCACCGTTGCATATTGATCAATAAAGCAAAATGCAAGCCAGTTAAAAAAGCCAACACGATGGGTAGCTGATATCTATACAAATTTTCATTCTGATAGAAGTTATCTATAAAAATTAAGGTGCTGCAATGCACGGCAATAAGCACCAATTTGGTGCAAATATTCCATCGCCACCCACTAAAAAAACGAATGCATCAATCCAAACGTCTCTAGAACATCTATTAAGCTTGGGTGTGATATAAAAAAGCACCTGATAATCTTGATGGCATACTTAATGCTTAAACCTCATGAAACTCTCTTTTATAGAATAGCTATGCAATGAAATTAGCTTCATTACAAAAATCAGTTGGAGCACCGATGGGCGCATTTATGAATAGCAAGCATATGCATGATGCACTCATGCACAACCTTGAGGGAATGCTTTATTGTTGCCTATACGACCAAGACTGGACTATGGTATTTGTAAGCAATGGCTGCAAAGAACTCACTGGTTATGACCCAGAAGACCTGCTTCATAATCAATATATTTCTTATGAAAATATTACATTTGATGAAGATAGAGCAATCGTACGAGATACGATTAAGAAAGCACTGAGTGAAGGTAACCGTTACGAAGTCGAATATCGGATTAATCATGCTGATGGTAATGTGATTTGGGTGCTAGAACGTGGAAATCCAATTTATAACGATGCCGGTGTCGTGATTGCACTAGAGGGCTATATTCAGAATATTACAAAACGTAAAAGTATCGAGCAATCTCTACTCGCGGCAGAGCTGAAATATCGGTCTATTTTCGAAAATACGCTTGAAGGCATCTTTCAAACCACAGCGGATGGCCATTACTTAATTGTGAATCAATCACTTGCCCGCATGTATGGCTACAGTTCCCCAGAAGAGCTTATACACGCCTTCAACAACATTCAAGAACAACTCTATGTTAAACCTGGGCGACGTCTAGAGTTTGTAGAGCTAATGAAAGCACAAGGCTATGTAGAAAAATTTGAATCACTCGTCTACAAAAAAGATATGAGCACGATTTGGATTTCCGAATATGCGCGTGAAGTTAAGGACGAACATGGCAATCTTCTCTATTACGAAGGCACAGTCGAAGACATTACCGAGCGTAAAAATTATGAAGAAAAGCTCGAATATCAAGCGATGCATGACACCCTCACTGGACTGCCAAATCGCAACATGCTCAACGACCGACTACAGCTGTGCATCAATTTTGCTAACCGCTACAAAAACAAAATGGCGGTAGCGTTTTTAGATTTAGACCAGTTTAAATTAATTAATGACAGTATGGGCCACGAAGTTGGTGACCAACTATTAGTCATCATGGCAAAACGACTATCTAGTGCCGTGCGTGAAATTGACACTGTCGTTAGGCTAGGTGGTGACGAGTTCGTCATCCTGCTCACCAATATTGACGATACCAACGATATATTTTTGAGTATGCAACGTGTACTGGAAGCAGTAGCCGTACCTTTAACCATTAATAACCTAGACTACTTGGTCACTTGCAGTATCGGTGTCAGTATTTACCCTGATGATGGCCTTGATGCCAATGCGTTACTGCGCAATGCAGATACAGCCATGTATAAGGCAAAAAAAGCGGGTAGGAATAATTTTCAGATTTACACACAAGCACTAAATGCCGCACTAACCGAACGCGTCACACTAGAATACAAATTAAGACAAGCCATTGAATCAGAAGAGTTTATACTGCATTATCAACCAAAGATAAATTTTACAACAGGTAAAATATGCGGGGCAGAAGCATTAATTCGATGGCAACCAGAAGGTAGCGAGTTAATATCACCATTTAAGTTTATAGACATTGCAGAAGAAACTGGCCTCATAGAAACGATTGGTGAATGGGTCATCGCGACGGCATGCTACAAAGCTAAAGCGTTGCAAGAACAAACTGGCCAATATCTCCCTATCGCAGTGAATGTATCCCCTAGACAATTTAGACAGTCAAACTTAGCCAATACCATCAAGAAAATCTTAGCGACAACTCAACTAGACCCAAGTTATCTAGAGCTTGAAATCACAGAAAATACACTGATTGACGACGCATCAAAATTTATAGAAACACTACATACGCTCAAGAAAATTGGCATAAAACTAGCGATTGATGATTTTGGGACTGGATACTCAAGTCTGGCTTACTTAAAAGACTTTCCGATTGATCGATTAAAAATTGATAAAGTCTTTGTGAGCAATATTGAGCAAGAACCTGCCAACAAAGCCATACTGAAAGCAATTATCGTCTTGGGCCAAAGTCTTGGCATTGAGGTGATTGCAGAAGGGGTAGAAACAAAGTATCAATATGACTACCTAAAATCTATCGGATGCGATGAACTACAAGGTTATTACTACAGCAAACCACTCCCAGAACAAGCGTTTGAACAGCTATTGTTAACACAAACAAACACTTAATGTTTGAACAGTGACAGCCAAGCAACCACTCAATAAAGATTAGCTTATATTGAACGCTAGCAACCTAAATACAGTTGCCTTTTTTGGCTTGACCAGGTGGGCAGTGATGTCCAAAGTGGTGGCAACCAGCTACAAAAATAGAAGTGATCATTACAAAAATTAAAACAAATTTATTCATTTTTCTAAATACTCAGTGTTTTTGATAGTATATACATAGTACGTACTATCTTCAAATGGCAGGTTAATTACAACCTGAATGTCGCATAAATCAATATACCAAGCTTAAATCACCTCAGCTAAGACGCTCATGCTGATTGTCTTGATGATGAAATGCCGCAAAAATTGCGGCCACAACAATCAACCCTCCCCCTAACCACTCATTCAAGCCCATGGTCTCATTGGCAAGATAATAAGCAGCGATTGCGGCAACAACAAGCTCAAATAAAAATAACACCGAAGCTCTGGTCGCTTCGATTTTAGAAACACCATATTGCACAAATAAAGTGGCGGCAATCAACATCAATGCAATTAAAATCATTACACACCAATCCACCAATCTAAAATTTGCTGGGCTGGGAATAGTCGATTGAGTCAACGGAACAAATAATAATGAAACCACAATGACACCTATCCATATCGCATAAGATTTAGCAGTCAATGTTAAATGACTCGATTTTCTAGCAATCACATTGGTCAGGGCAAACCCTATGCCTGCAGAAACAGCAAGCCACTCCGCAACATTTCTAGGTAAGGGAAAGTGACCAAGTTCAGGATCGTGCAGCATGACAAACGCACCGACCAACGATGCAATAATCGCCATATACCCAGTGAATTGTGTTCTTTCCTTTAACCAAAAATGCGCAAGTATTAAGGTCCATAAGGGTGATAAATAGAACAAAAGCATCACACGCATCACTTCGCCATCAATAATTGCAAGCACATAACTTAAGTTAGTCCATCCCGCCACTAACCCAAGCCAAACGATACTCAGTGGCAACTTGCCTACACTTCTCCAATATTTTCCTAAAAATAAACTACTAATCACCAAGGTAATTATATAAGTGTAAAAACTAGAGGCAACACCAGAAACGCCAGCTTCAGACAATAATCGATATGGATACCAGATAATGCCCCAACATACCGCGCCAAAAAGTAGGCCAAATACCGCAAAAAAGTTTTTATTATTGCTGTTGCTCACTATAATATTACCTTATGAATCCAAATCTAAATTTATTACAGCCATATCCGTTTCAACGTTTGCGCGATCTATTTAAAGGCATTACACCTAATGCAGCGTTTAAGCCAATTAACCTATCGATTGGCGAGCCCAAGCACGAAACCCCCTCATTAATCAAAGACGCATTAGTCAACCACTTAAGCGGTTTAGCTAATTATCCCACGACTATTGGTTCTATTGAGCTAAGAAGCACGATTTCAGACTGGATTTCAAGACGCTATCAAATTCCTGCGCTTAATCCTGAGAAAGCGATATTACCTGTCACTGGCAGTCGTGAAGCATTATTTGCGTTCGCACAAGTGATGATTGACCAAACGAAGCCTGATCCTATCGTGATTTCTCCTAATCCGTTTTATCAGATATACGAAGGCGCTGCATTTTTAGCCGGCGCCACCCCCTATTTTCTAAACACGTTACCACATCAGGATGCTAACTATAACCACGTAATGGATTTTTCTAGCGTACCTACAGATGTATTAGCGCGTACACAGTTGGTATATATCTGCAGTCCAGGTAATCCTTCTGGTAAAGTCATGAGTCTAGAACAATGGCGCACTGTATTTAACCTATCAGACCAGTATGGCTTTGTGATTGCAGCTGACGAATGCTATTCAGAAATTTATTTTGATGAAGCATCACCACCGTTAGGGGCATTACAAGCCGCGCATCTGCTAGGCAGAGACTATAAAAATCTAGTTGTGTTTAGCTCACTCTCAAAACGTTCGAACGTACCGGGCATGCGCTCTGGCTTTGTGGCTGGCGATGAAAAAATCATCGAATCATTTACACTTTATCGCACGTATCACGGTTGTGCGATGAACCCTGCTGTGCAGGCTGCCTCAATTGCTGCATGGAATGATGAAACCCATGTCATCGAAAACCGCAGGCTATACGCAGCAAAGTTTAAAGATGTGACGCCATTATTGAGCGATGTACTAGATGTCGCTGTGCCAGATGCCGCATTCTATTTATGGGCAAAAATAAAGGACTCCGGTCTTTCAGATACAGAGTTCGCCATCAAACTATATCGCGATCTTAATATTACGGTATTGCCGGGGAGCTATCTTGCGCGCGAAGCACATGGGGTGAATCCGGGTAAAAACTTTATCCGGATGGCATTAGTCGCTTCTTATGAAGAATGCATAGAAGCTGCGCATCGGATTAAGACCCACTGCTAATCAACGCTAAAGCATGGGTTAATCTACAACGCTTTAAAGATTAACCCATCAATGCATACGGCTTGTGACTACTTGATATATTGATTATTCAAACGTATTGCAAGCGCACTCAAGCCAATCAAAGCAATGCCTATAATCACTAACGCTATTGGCCAACCGACAGTATTGGCAAAATGTTCAGCCGTATAGTAGCCAATGTAAATCAGCATCGCCAAAGTGCCAATTAGCAACAGCGTTCTGCTACGCACAAACGTACTTAAGAAAATCATAAAAGCAGTCATGCCAAGATAGATAGGCTCAAATAAGCTGCCTTCCACCCATTCAAATATTGACCACAATAATAATACGGCTCCTACAAAATACCAGAACGGTGCAATCGCCATGTGTTTAGATCGTTGAATAGCATAAGCGAGGCATAACAAAGAACTGCCAATGACAGTGCCTATGAGTTTTTCATCCAGATCCCAAAGATCAAATAGATTTGCAAAAAAGATGCATCCAAAAATGATTGCACTAAACGCTAATACTGTTCGCTGTTTAGCCCAAAACGTTGCACCCTGCTGCACCAACATATAAGCGGCCATGAATAACAAACCATGCCGTACATCACCGCCTGAAGAATACTCATCTAGCATCACCATGATGCCTGTTGGTTGTAGGACTGAAGCAATTAAAAATAATGGTGTTGCAACTCGCTCGTACTTTTGCTCAGACAAGCAAATCAACCCCATCACAAAAGCAATTAAGCCCGTACCTAACGTCACAATCACACGAGATGCTGAGCTAAAATCATCCCAGTACATTGAAATAAAAACGCCAATCCCTGCAAAAACAAAGATTCCACCGATGTAGCCAAACAGCTTGGATAGCACACTCGCCGGCGCAGCACTCATTTGCATAGAAGCGTCATCAAGTGCACGAGAAACTTCTGCCAAGGTGATTTTATTATGCTGCATTAATGCAACGATATCTTGCAAAACATCATCTTTGAGCGACATAGCAACTCCTTATTTTTTTATGACCCATCCAATAAATTGCACTTGGTTATAATAATAATTCTGCTGCGTATTAGGAATTTTATAACCGACACTTCCCTTTTTCAGCCTAAACCCACTATCACGATGGCCGCCACCAAACAAACCACCCACCATTCCACCCCCGTTATAACTTGGGCCATTTAATGTGTAACCATCTGGTGAAACAATTGATGTGTCAATCACCATATCTTTCGTTTCATTTAGTACCGCAACACCATCAACTGCTGAAGCAATCACTGTAGGGATATCAACAACAATCTCGCGCACTGTATCGGTATTAGCGTCATAGGCCATCAGTCGCTTTATATCGTAATTAACATGTTTATCTTCACGTTGCTTTACTTTAACAGCCAGTTTCTGATCTTTAACGTGGAAATCAAGCAAGTAATCCGTTGTGTTCTGATAATCATATACTCTAGTGGTGAACAGCATTTCATATTGCGGCGGCACGCTCATTGCCTTTGGAATCACAGTGGAAGCAAAAAATACTAAAATCAGCAGCAAAGGAAAAGTCAATCCAACCACTAATACGATATTTTCTTTGATAAAGTTTTTCATCATCGCCCTTTTATGATGCGTTAATAAATAGAGAAACCCTCTCTAGCACACGCTCATGCATCAGCGGATCTAGACAGTCGACTTCATACAAATTTTCCATACCACGTAACCAAGTGAGCTGACGTTTTGCTAATTGGCGAGTAGCAAAGATACCTCTATCACGCAACTCAGCTTCATCATAATCACCAGCTAAATGTTCTAAAGCCTGACGATACCCTACACAACGCATCGAGGTACTGTTCGCGGTTAATGCTGGATATTGACTTAATAAAGCTTTCACTTCATTCATCAAGCCACTCGCCAACATTTGATCAAACCTTAGTGCAATACGCGCATGGAGCACTTTACGATCACTCGGCACCAGGGCAATTTTAAGCAGCCTATATGGCAGAGCATCACCACTGGTTGCTTGGTGTAATGTTGTCATCGACTGTCCAGTAATTCGATACACTTCTAATGCACGTTCAATTCTCTGCACATCATTTGGCTGCAAACGCGCGGCACTTTCAGGATCCACTAACGCTAGCTTAGCATGCATGGCAGGCCAACCGACTTCTGAAGCCTCCTGCTCTATCAGCTTCCTGACTTCTGGATCAGCTTCTGGTAGTTGGCTCATCCCTTCTTCAAGCGCCTTGAAGTAGAGCATCGTACCACCTACCAATAATGGAATCTTGCAACGCGCAGTGATATCCGCCATTAACTTAAGTGTATCAGTACGAAAATGCGCAGCTGAGTAGGCTTCTGTAGGTGGAATAATATCGATTAATGCATGGGGAGCCTGCTGTAGTATATCTGCACTAGGTTTAGCTGTACCGATATTCATCTCTTGATAGACTAAAGCAGAATCTACACTAATTAATTCAACAGGCAGCTTTTTGTATAAACTCACCGCCAAATCGGTCTTACCGCTTGCCGTTGGCCCCATCACAAAAATAGCTGGCGGTAAAGTTTGCTTACTTAAATTCATTCTGTAGATTCATTCAATATATTTTAAAGTTAAGGCGTAATTCTTACGTTGAACACTCGCCGATAAAATCACAACAACCCTTTCGGGGGCACTACTTCTTATCATCAACCGTAGTTGAAAGCTGTATAATGCATATAAACGCCAGTTTGCTGCAAACGTATGATATTCGTTACAAATTACTTAATACACGCTCACTTCTTTTATTGATTAGGATTATCCATGAATTTAGAAAAAGTTGTTTTTGGTTTTTTCATTGTTCTCGCCATGACACTGAATTTTGGGTTCTTTATTGGTGAAATTGATGAGCCGAGTCACCACCATGTTTACGAATTGTATGCGGCAATTGTTGTGAGTCTGATTGCTACCGTACTTAAATTTGGCGACCGTACCCATGTAGGGGCAATTTTGTTATCTACCAGCTTAGCGGCTGACCTGCAGTTGATTACAGCCGCCATTTTGTGGGCAGCGCTTGGCGGCAGTTATGACCCGGTCAACTTAACCGTCTACATCGTGTCTTTGTCAGGTGGGGCGCTAATGGCTAACATCATTTCTGTTGTGCTATTAATTTCTGAAACTATTAGCCAAAAACGTTAATTCTATAGGCTAATCAGGTTAACGAACATAGGTATTCATCAGCATGGATAGCATACTGTTTTTGATATTACGCAGGTTAAGACGTCCGCTGATTTTAATTATTGTTAGCTTTGCAATTGCCATTATCGGCCTAACCTTAATGCCAGGAGTTGACGACAAAGGTCACCCTTGGAAAATGAGCATCTTTGATGCTTTGTATGTCATTAGTTATACGGCAACGACCATCGGCTTTGGCGAACTCCCCTATGCTTATAGTAAAGCACAGCGCTTGTGGCTCACATTCTCAATTTATCTGACGGTTATCCCATGGTTTTACGCTGTCGGTAAGATTATCACTTTATTGCAAGATACCGGTTTACGCCAAGCGGTTACGATGGAGCGCTTTGCAAATAAGGTACGTCAATTGCAAGAGCCTTTTTATATCTTATGTAGCTACGGACAATCATCCAGCCTGCTAGCAAAAGCATTAGATGAAAAAGGGATGCGCGTTGTAGTCATTGAGCCGCAGCAAGAACGCCTCAACGAGCTAGAGCTAATAGACACCAGAAATATCATCCCCTACCTATGTGCGGATGCCATACTCCCAGAAAACCTTGAAAGAGCTGGTGTACTTCACCCCCTTTGTAGCGGCGTGATTACACTCACTGATGATGATGATGTCAATCTTGCTGTCGCTGTTGCAGTTAAGCTAATGAACCCCGAACTACTCGTGATTGCGCGCGCTGAACGTGATGACATTGCAGCCAATATGGCTTCATTTGGTACAGATCATATTATTAATCCCTATACGCTATTTGGTGACCAGCTTGCGATGCGTGTCCATGCATTGGGTACTTACTTATTACATGAGTGGCTAACTGGTGTCCCTGGCGACACATTACCACCACCAGAAAATCCACCTAAAGGCCGCTGGGTGGTATGTGGTTACGGCCGATTTGGTAAGTCTGTGGTACAAAACTTGGAACGCGAGCATATCACCACCACCATCATTGAAGCTATGCCAGAAATGACTGGATGTAATCACTGTATTGTGGGTAGCGGCACCGAAGCAAAAACCTTGTTAGAAGCTGACATCACAAATGCCGTTGGTATCGTGGCCGGCACCGATAACGATACCAATAACTTATCGATTGTCATGACGGCATTTGAGCTTAACCCAAAATTATTTGTGGTAATTCGCAAAAACAGACGCCACAATGGTAGGTTGTTTAAGCAATTTAATGCGGATATCACGATGCAACCAACAGAAATCATTGCACATGAATGTTTGGCACATATGATTTCACCGATGTTAGCCCAATTTTTAAGCCTAGCACGTAGCCAAACCAACGACTGGGCAAATAAGTTAATTAGCCAACTTGTGATGACCATGGGCGAGACTGTGCCTGAAACATGGGCAATTAGAATCGATAAAGAAAATACGCCTGCTGTGATTGAACTGATCAAAGCAGGTTTGCCCGTCACACTACAGCACTTGATGAAAGACCCAGCTAATCGTGATCGTCAATTAGAACTAGTGCCTATCTTGTTATTACGTAATAACACGCCAAGCTTAGTGCCAGACACATCTACCCGCTTGAAAGCAGGTGACCGCATTTTATTCTGCGGCAGCCCTCAGACAAAATCAACTTTACCTGCAATAATAAACAATACCAAAACACTTACTTATATTATTGATGGTATTGAGGTGCCAAACAGCTTGGTTTGGCGGTGGCTAGAGAAAAAATTTAAACGTAGCACTGATACCACCAAATCAATATGAGACGTTCTTCTTTTTGACTGCCTGAATCAAACAATCTATCTCAGACAATCTATATTAAAGAGAAGAGTATTGATTGCTCTTATTTACCGCGCATAAACATTTTATCTAAATCTGCCATGCTGACTTGAAACCAAGTTGGGCGCCCATGATTACACTGCCCTGAACGCTCTGTGGCTTCCATATCACGTAGTAAGGCATTCATCTCTGGGATACTGAGGCTGCGATTAGCGCGCACTGCAGCATGGCAAGCCATTGTCCCCAGCAATTCATTTCTGCGCTCGGTCAATACTCGACTCGCACCATACTCACGTAAATCGCGCAACACATCTCTTGCTAAAGTCACAGCGTCCGCATCTTGCAACATGGTTGGCACTGCACGCACTGCAAGTGTGTTGGGTGACAATATTGCAATATCAAACCCTAGTTGCTGAAGCGTAGATTGATTACCCGCCAAGACTTCTTGCACAGTCGCAACCTCCAACTTATCCGCATTAAAACTGACTGGTAATAACAAAGGTTGCATATGCACGGTTTGGCTATCTAAGGCATGTTTTAGCTTTTCATACATGATACGCTCATGCGCCGCATGCATATCCACCACCACCAAACCCTCTTTATTCTGAGCGAGGACATACACACCATGTACCTGTCCTACGGCAAAGCCTAGTGGATACTCATTGATACTTTCCGCCATAACAGCACCATTTGGCAATACATCTGCCGCTAATGGAGCAGTGCTGATTGGCTGATTAGCAGTATTGCCAAACAAGGTCTGATAAAATCCAGAGGGTTCATGCGCGCTCAAGTTGATTTGAGATTGCTGTGTTGGGTACAGCATGGCACCACTAGTCGCAGGTGTATTGGTGGGCTGCGGGCTAAACGGATTATATTGCGCCTGATTGGCCGTCACAGCATTCGACACTCCAGTAGGAATCGCCAATGCTTTATGCAATGCATGAAAGATAAAACGGTGTACCGCTTGGCTGTCTCTAAACCTGACTTCAGTTTTAGCCGGATGCACATTTACATCCACCAAATTTGGATCTAACTCAAGAAATAGCACAAAGGCAGGATGCCTGTCGTGGTGCAACACATCCTGATAAGCCTGCCTGATGGCATGTGCAATCACTTTGTCACGCACAAATCGACCGTTGACGTAAACATATTGAGTGTCGCGGCTATTGCGATTAAAGGTCGGTTTTGCTGCCATTCCCCATAAGCGTAAACCTGCCGCAGATTCGTCTACTGGCATAGATTCAGCCACAAACTCGCTACCCAATACTTCAGAAAATCTGCGCTCAGGCTCGGCAACAGCAAACCGGTTTAGCGCACGCCCATTGTGTTGCAACATTAAACTCACGTCAGGGCGCGACAAGGCAATGCGCGTAAACATCTCTTCACAATGTCCAAACTCAGTGGATTCTGTCTTCAAAAATTTACGGCGTGCAGGTGTATTGAAATATAAATCAGATACTTCTATCACCGTGCCAACGTCTAATGCAGCTGGCTCTATTGCAGAAATATCACTACCTTCAGAGGCGATACGCCATGCGTGCTTACTGCCGCTTTGACGGCTTAATAACTGTGTGCGAGAAATAGAAGCAATACTGGCCAATGCCTCACCGCGAAAACCCAAACTTGCCACTGATTCTAAATCTTCTAAGCTAGCAATTTTACTAGTGGCGTGACGCGTGAGCGCCAACATCAAATCCTCTTTAGCGACTCCCGAACCGTTGTCAGTAACTCGCATTTGCTTAATGCCACCTTGTAGCAAAGACACTTGAATATCGGTACTGCCAGCATCCAAACTGTTTTCCAATAATTCTTTTAGTGCTGATGCTGGACGCTCCACCACCTCACCCGCGGCAATTTGGCTGATAAGCTGATCAGGAAGTAAACGTATAGTAGCCATAAAGTTTTTGTATTATTTGATGCTGATATTTTACCTTGCTTTGCAACAAGCGCTTTAACTATTCAGTAAGGTAAATAATAAGAAAACTGAGACTACCGCATATCCTGTATTTAAACACCGACTCTGTTGATTCGGTTTATAACACTAAAAATTGTAGTAAAAATATCAATATCAACTCTCAAGAAAAAATCACAAGATAAATATTGATTGGAAATATCATTTTTAACCGAGTGAAGTAACGCTAATCGTTTTAGCAGGAATCTAGCACCAACAAGCGCTGAGATTTACGCACTAAAAAAGTGCTCTTGCACTAATGTAAAAAACAACTGCGATAAAAAGAATTAAGACCAATAGCAAATATCGCCTAACTTAAACCGAAGCATTACCTACTGCCACATGTACCAACTCATAGATTTTAGCGGTGATATTAGTTAACTCACCCGCAACAACAGCAAACTCACGCCCTACCTCACCAGCACGTGCAGCGACTATTTGCGCATTCACTGACACAATACGTGCCTGCTTGGCAATATTCTGAATACTACTCATTAACTCATGATGCTGTTTACGCTGTACTTTTGCATGTTTCTTAGACTCTTCTTCATAAACAACGGTCACTCTGTTCAAGAGCGCAACAATGGGGGTAGCTTGCCTGCCAAGTTCATTAAGTAAATCTGGTGCTGTGCGAAACTTTGACTCACAAGCATTGATTACTTTCTCTACTAAGTTAATGAATTCATTGATTTTACGGTCAGCTTCAACCTCACCAAAATAGACTAAACGTAGCTCTTCAAAGAATACACCTGGTAATTCGCTATTACCCTGCACCAATGCTGCGTGGCTCACTCTAAACAAAGCTAAGGCCTCGCGTGCAGTTTCTAACGCTGTTTCATGCCCCATGGTTGAAAGTACAGCATTCAATACAATACGCTGCGATAACATACGCTGACGCCCTGCCAAATTGATGAGTGCACCAAAGGTTTCTGTACCGACCTCTGCACTATGGGTTTTAGAATGATGATTGTACGCACCATGATGTTTTTCAGCTTGATGAGGCTTTAAATCTGCTAACAAGATATTCTTCCTTTTTTAATATTCACAATTAACGTCATCAGCACAAATCACAGACAACTAAAACGATTTACACTTAAATAATCTAACTTGAATCAACTTACTCAAATAGAACTAAGCAAGTAATGTTCCAATAAAGCATCCATGTAAATTTCTAATAATCCACGAACTCAACTACCATTTTTTAACATCAGCATTTGGATATTGGTGTTTTGGCATTTTTAATATAGATTCTTATCAGCATGACATCACACCATTTAGACTCCACTCCTCATAGCTACGCTGATAGCTATACGCTTGCGCGCCAACTTAAACGGCATCATCACTTTTATATGGGGCCGACTAATTCTGGAAAAACCTATGAAGCATTACAAGCACTAGCGGAAGCAAAATCAGGCATTTACCTTGCACCGCTCAGGTTATTAGCCATGGAAATTCGTGACAGATTGGTCGCGTCAGGGGTGCCATGCAATCTCATCACAGGTGAAGAACGTGTCTTAATGGAAAATGCACAACATACCGCATCCACTATTGAAATGATGAACCCAAGCAAAGCGGTTGATGTCGCTGTCATTGACGAGATTCAAATGCTGCAAGATCCGGATCGTGGTGCTGCTTGGACAGCAGCGCTTGTAGGCGCGCCAGCTAACGCTGTGTTCATCTGTGGCTCGAATGCAGTCACTCAGCCATGCATCGCTATAATCGAATCACTCAACGAAACCTATAACATTACGCAACTCACACGCAAGACTCCGCTGGTACTCGAGAGTGAGAGTATGTGTGGCAAACGATACAACCGACAGGCGCTTAAGCACAAATTACAAAAAGGCGATGCGGTCATTGCTTTCAGCAGAAAAGACGTACTGACCTTTTCGGCCAGATTTCGGCAGTGGGGTTTCAGCGTGGCAAGCATTTACGGTGCGCTATCTCCTGAAGTCAGGAGAACAGAGTCAGAGCGTTTTAACTCAGGGCAAGCAGATATTTTGGTAGCTACAGATGCGATTGGTATGGGCTTGAATTTACCGATACGGCGTGTGATATTTTCTAATATTCATAAATTTGATGGGATTGCCTCACGCCTGCTTAATACAACTGAGGTACGCCAAATTGCTGGGCGAGCTGGTCGTTATGGTATTTATGAAACCGGTTACGTGACTGTCCTTGAAGATGACGAGTTAATTCATATTGAACACATGCTTTCAACTGATGATACGGCTGACTTAGAAAAGTTGCCCGTCAGCCTTAATCTAATGCAGATTAACGATATCGCCAATATAATGCACACAAACAAGATTGCAGAAATACTGACTTACCACCAAGAACGCTCTCAGTTCCAACATCCTCTTTTTGAGCCGGCTTCACTAGCGTCACAAATTGCACAAGCGCTTGTAGTCGATGCATTTGCTCCTAACATGGCATTGAAAGATAAATATATCTTTGTATGTGCACCTATTTCGCTCAACGTTGCTTTCGAAAAAGACTACTACCTGATGTGCCTTAAAAGTGTATCCACATCAACTATTCGATACCTACCGCCTGCACCAAACTGGCTAGATGGAGAGAATCCTAAGCATCTGGAAGAAGCGGAATTGCTTAGCCATAACTTAAGCCTATATGCTTGGCTCAGTTTCAAATTTCCACAGTACTTTGTAGAGGGGCGGCAAGTACCAGAGCTACGCAGAAAGATAAGTCGCTACATAGCGCGTGCGCTACTCACCCAATCTGGATATGGGGATACTAGTAGAGAAATAGATTACATCGCAACTAAAAGAAGGTACTGATAGAAAAGGTCGTCGAGCAATGAAGTATCATTACCCACTTAATGGAGCTTAGTCTAATTTGACGGTTTGCAAATACTCAGGCACCTCTACATGCCAGTTTAGTTTCTCTTCAATGTGTCGCCGCATCGAGTCTGCCGCGACAGGCTCTCCGTGCACAATAAAAGTTTTCTTAGGGGGTGTTTCAAATCCACCAAGCCAGTCGAGTATTTCCATATAATCTGCATGCGCAGATAGATTAGAAATGAGCTCAACACTAGCCCTGACTGGAATATACTCACCATGAATCTTAATACTTTCCACACCATCTAACATGGCTGCACCCCGAGTACCTGCGGCTTGAAAGCCCACAAATAATATCGTATTGTTAGACTTGGTAGCGAACGCCTTTAAATGATGTACAACGCGTCCGCCTGACGCCATGCCACTAGCTGATAGAATAATCATTGGGCCTTTTTTTTCATTAAGTGCTTTAGACTGCTCAATACTATTCACCATATGTGCTGTATTGAATAGTGCGCGACTTTGCTCTGCAGTTAAGCGATGCTCTCCCTGATAGTGATTAAATATTTCAGTGGCATCGACCGCCATCGGGCTATTTAAATAAACTGGAATATCTTCTGAAATAGCACCAGATGTTTTTAGCAAATGAATGTAATACAGCAACTCCTGTGCTCTACCTACTGCAAAGACAGGGATAACGATTACCCCTTTACGTTTGACTGTCTTGTTGATAATCGCAGCCAGTTTGACTTTAGGGTCATCATGTTGATGCAAACGATTACCATAAGTCGACTCTACTAACAGATAATCTGCTTGCCTCACCTGAGCAGGTGGCTTCATCAATATATCATCTGCACGCCCAATATCACCTGAAAATAGCACGGAAGTTTTATGGTCATGAATGCGGACAAATGCAGATCCTAAAATATGCCCACTACGGGAAAGTCTGAGTGTTAAACCATCACTTAGATCGACATCCTGTTCAAAACGTAACGGTGATAACAACGCCAATGCATTTTCAGCGTCTTCTTTCGTATACAAAGGCAGCGCTGGATGATGTTTAGAGAAACCACGGCGATTTGCATACTCAGCCTCTTCCTCTTGCAGGTGTGCAGAGTCTGGCAACATGATTTTGCATAAATCAGCAGTCGCTTCACTACAATAAACTTTACCACTAAATCCGTTCTTCACCAGCAAAGGCAAATAGCCAGTATGGTCAATATGCGCATGTGTCAGGACAACCGCATCAATTTTCGCCGGATTGATTGGTAGTTTTGCCCAGTTTTTCAATCTGAGCTGTTTCAACCCCTGAAACAAACCACAATCCACCAAAATCTGTTGATGCTCAGTTTTTAACAAGTATTTTGAGCCAGTAACGGTTCCTGTGGCACCTAAAAATGTGAGTTCCATACGACCTCCCCGTTTAGCGATGCATTCACTAAGTTTTACCTGCTACACCCGTCGCGTCGTCTATTAATCCAACGCGATTTTTGTTTTAGCTAATGCCGGATTTGTTGAAAAGTATTTTTTAATCCCAGCCAAGATTGATGATACTAGCTTGTCTTGATAAGCACTATCATTCAGCCTGCGCTCTTCATCAGGATTACTAATAAACGCTGTTTCAACAAGAATAGAAGGAATATCTGGTGATTTTAATACAGCAAATCCGGCCTGCTCCACATGGTTTTTATGTAGCTTATTAATCTCACCAATATTGCCTAGTACCGCTTTGCCGAGTTTCAAGCTATCATTAATCGTTGCGGTTTGAGACAAATCTAATAAAGTTTTGGCGAGTAATGGGTCTTTTACATTCAAACTCACACCACCAATCAAATCAGACTCATTCTCTTTTTTTGCCAAATAACGTGCACTAGCACTAGTTGCACCTTTTTCAGATAATGCAAATACAGAAGACCCTCGCGCTGCCGGATTGGTAAACGCATCCGCATGAATAGAAATAAACAAGTCGGCCTGTAGCTTGCGTGCTTTCAGTACCCGCATATGCAACGGAATAAAATAATCGCCATCTCTGGTCAGTAAAGCACGCATACCGGGCTCCTCATCAATTTTTGCTTTCAACTTTTTGGCAATCAGTAACGTAATGTCTTTCTCGCGACTCCCTGTAGCGCCAATCGCACCTGGATCCTCACCACCATGCCCCGGATCAATCGCAATGGTAATTTGACGTAAACCTTTAGAAGATGGTTTGTTCTCTGATGCCTCTTTAGTAACCGTCTCTTTAGCAACTTCTACTGGCAAAGTAGCAGGTGTCTGATTCGACTGCGATGTGCCATCTACTGGCGCACCACTAGTCGTTACTGGAGAATTGTTTACGGTCTTATTAGCGTCTTCCACTTTAGCCACAGTCGTGCCATGATCAGTAGTCACTACAGCAGCATCGATAGGTTGCGATGAATTGATCGACGCTGAGCTTTTATTGCCTACAGAAGCGTCGGTGCTTGGTATAGGGCTATCACGCTCGTCGAGCATCGCCATCAGCGGATCTTTAGTTGGATAAATATCCAGCACCAAACGATGCTTATAATCACCTGCTGGTGGCAAAGTAAATATGGCAGGCTTAACCTCTGCTTTTAAATCTACGACCAAGCGCACTACCTTAGGTTTATAGTTAGCAACCCGTATTTTGGAAATATAAGGATCACTCTCAGATACTTTCTCACCTAAGGCTTTAATCACCACGTTTAGGTCAATGTCCTCTACATCCACGACCACACGTTCCGGATCTTTAAGTACCGTCATTTTGTAAAGGATAGGCTTTTCTGCCTCGATCGTGATTCTTGTGTAAATATCCGCAGGCCAAATACGTACCGCTGTCACTGTATTGGCCTGCACTGGCATCACGACCAATAAAACACTCAGTAAACTAGCTACTAAAAAAGTGAATGGCGATAATTGAGAGAAACAATATTTAATCAAATGGTTACACATTTAGTTACACAGCTCTTTAATATTTTTTAGACACACCTGAGCAGTTGCAGAATGCGCATCAATCAGCACATCACGACCAGTAGGCTTAATCTTGAAGTAGAGATCAATATCTGGTGTTGGCAATATAAGCTCAGCTTTCTCTGGCCATTCAATTAGGCAGACACTGCTTGCATTAAAGTAATCTCTAAAACCAGCAGACTCCCACTCTTCCTCATCATTAAATCGATACAAATCAAAATGATACAGATTTAAAGTACGCCCCCCTACGGAAAGGTGCTCATAAGGCTCGACCAATGTGTAGGTCGGACTCTTTACCTTACCGTTAAATCCTAAGCCTTGCAACAAACCTCTCACGAGCGTGGTTTTCCCCGCACCAAGATCACCGTGTAAATATACCGTAAGATTAGGTACGATAGCTTTGCCTAAAATTGCTCCAAAATTAAGCGTTGCCGCTTCATCTGCTAATTCAAGTGTAAAATTATTATCCATGAGCAATTCTACTAAAAACTTGAGCGATCTGAGCGTCGCAATTAAAGACTGGGGTCGAGCGCTCGGCTTTAATGATGTCGGTATCACCGATACTGATTTGCGAACAGCAGAATCTCAACATCAAGCGTGGATTGAAAAAGGTTTCCATGGTGATATGGATTATATGGCAAAACATGGCGTTAAACGCACACGCCCTGATGAGTTGGTTCCAAATACGCAACGCATTATTTCAGTTCGCTTAGATTACTTACCACCGCAAGCAGAAAACAGTGACACGATTTTACAAGACAGGAGCAAAGCTTTTATTTCACGCTATGCATTAGGTCGCGACTATCATAAAGTGATGCGCAATAAGCTACAAAAGCTGTGTGAAAAAATTCAAAGTGAATTGCAATATTATCAAACACCCGCTTTTGAATACCGTGTATTTACCGATAGCGCCCCTGTGCTCGAGGTTGCGTTAGCTGAAAAAGCCGGTCTGGGCTGGCGTGGAAAGCACACCTTATTAATCAACAAAAATAACGGCTCTTGGTTTTTTCTTGGCGAAATATACACGAACCTACCGCTACCTATTGATGAACCCGCCAGCAACCACTGTGGCAGTTGCAGTAAATGTATAGAGGTATGCCCTACCCAAGCGATTACCGCGCCGTACGAGGTGGATGCTAGAAAATGCATCTCATACCTCACTATCGAGCTTAAAACCAGTATCCCTGTAGAATACCGTCCTCTAATCGGCAATCGAGTTTATGGTTGCGATGACTGCCAGTTATATTGTCCGTGGAATAAATTTGCGGAAGTCACAAAAGAAACAGACTTTGCAGTCAAACATGGTTTAGATGACATTCGTCTGATTGACTGCTTTCAATGGAGCGAGGATGAGTTCAAAACTAAGATGGCAGGTAGTGCTATTTATAGAATTGGCTACCTGCAATGGTTAAGAAACATTGCTGTTGGACTTGGTAACGCAGAAACCACTCCAGAAGTCATCCAAGCACTGCAACGACATGTGCATCATGAAAATGCAATGGTACAAGAACATGTACGCTGGGCACTTAGCCGCCATATCCCAACGCCATCTGTAACTATTGAGCAAATACAAATCAAACCACCCACTACGCTAAACGGAGTTAGCTAAATCGAGCTAGTTCAGTGAAGCCGCATTTAACTGCAAATACTCTTGAACAGCAGCCAAGCCTATTGGCCTAGAATACAAATAGCCTTGCGCATATCGACAATCATAGGACTGCAGAAGTGCAGCCTGACATATGGTTTCAACACCTTCAGCAACCAGTTCTTTATTTAAAGTACCTGTCAGCGCAATAATCGCTTTGACCAACAGCGCATCGTTTGTATTGTTAGTAATTTCTTTCACAAATGAATAATCAATTTTCACTTGATGAATTGGAAATTTGCTTAAATAAGCAAGTGCAGATTGACCTGTCCCGAAGTCATCTAGCGATACTTTAATTCCTAGATCCTGAAAGGCATTTAGTGCCTCTAATACGCCTTGATTACTTTCCAACAACAGGCTCTCTGTAATTTCAAATTTAATCCATGCAGGATTGCATTGCTGCTCCGCTAGCAAATGACGTACCTGTTCAATTAGATCCACCTCGAAAAACTGGCGGGCAGATAGATTGACTGAAATAGTCACTGCTGATTTAAGTTGGGTGTTAATTAAACGCGCGGCCTTAAAGGCCTCACGCATAATCCATCGACCCAAGTTGACAATCATGCCAGTTTCTTCAGCGATTTGGATAAACACGGCTGGAGAGACAATACCTAACTTACGGCTATTCCAGCGGCACAGCGCTTCAAGCCCTTTGACTTGGTTATTGTTAATATCCACAATCGGCTGATATTCCAAGTAAACTTCATTACTCTCAATTGCCCGTCTTAATTCAGTTTCTACATTGAGTCGATGCTGTATTGATGCTGTCATCGCAGGTGAGTATGTATGGTAACGATTACGCCCATTCTTTTTTGCATAATACATGGCGGAATCAGCGTATTTCAGTAGGTCATTCGTGTCTTCACTGTCATCGGGGAAATAGGCAATACCAATACTGGCGGAAATAAAATACTCAGCACTATCAATCACGTAAACTTGCATAATTTGATTAAGCAAAATATTAGACAGATGCTCAACATGCGCACGGTTTGGCACCGACTCCATTAAAATAACAAACTCATCGCCACCTAAGCGAGCACAAACATTATCTTGACCTAGGCTTTGAGAAATTCTTCTTGCAACCTCAATCAACAACTTATCCCCAATTGCATGACCCATTGTGTCGTTGATTGATTTAAACTGGTCTAAATCTAGAATAATTAAAGCAAACTTGCTTTGATTCACTTTGGCCTGATCAATTGCCACTAAAAGTTTCTGAGAAAACAACGTACGGTTTGGTAAACCAGTTAACTGATCATGAAAAGCCATGCTCTCAATCTTACGTCGATAATCAGCCACTTCCGTCATATCTGTTGCAATTGTGAGCGCGCCACATACCTGATGCGCTTCGTCAAGTTCTGGCACTATCCGCACCTGATGCACAACCACTTTGCCTTCATGCCGACTATGGATTTCTAACGTCTTCTGCACATTAAATTGCATCACCTCCATCAATT
>CAZZDN010000016.1:0-20724 GCA_964652655.1 uncultured Methylotenera sp. | reverse complement strand
GCGCATTTTTTCGATATCTTGTTGATTTTTAATTGAGATTGCCATGAGTTTTGTTGAATATTGCTTAGTAGTCATTTTATCATAGCATATCTAGTAGTATTTGATGTGTCGCTAGGAATTTTGCGAGGCAGCGCCTCAGATGTCTTCTATCTGATTAATGTTGGCTGATAATCGTTATTATTTTTTAGATTTTGTTTCAGATTGAAAATGTAAGATGTAATATAGCCATGAAAAAGGAGATTGGCACATGGTAGCAATACCCGCAGACTTGGCAGCAAGAGATTTAAATGCATGGGTGAGTTTTTTAAAAACTGCAGAAATTCCGGTGCTCAAGCAAACGGCACGTGAAATTGGACGTCTGCAAGAGGATGAAGATAACTTGAGCGCTCGAGCTATTACAAGTGTAGTGCTCAATGATCCAATGATGGTGTTTAAAGTGCTTAGTTACGCCCAAAAGCACAAGTCTCGTAGTCAGTTGCAAGATCTCGCTCAAGTGGAGCAAGCCATCATGATGATGGGTACTGGTACTTTCTTTAGAAACATTCCACCAGTGCCATTGGTAGAAGATGCGCTCAAAAATAACTTAACCGCACTTATGCAGCTGCTAAAGTTGATTAAACGAGCGCATAGAGCGGCTAACTTTGCGGCTGATTGGGCTGCGCATTTAAATGACTTGCACGCGGAAGAGGTATTGGTTGCAGCCTTGCTGCATGACCTATCGGAAATGCTAATGTGGTGTTACGCACCTGAAAAAATGAACCAAATCCATCATATACAAAACACCGATAAAACGCTACGAAGTAAAGCTGTGCAGCACGAAGTCTTAGGATTCGTTTTACATGATTTGCAAGCGCAGTTGGTCGAAATTTTTCAGCTTCCACCATTGCTCGGTAAATTGATGCAGGATGGTGCCTTAAATGAACCACGAGTCAGGAATGTGACGCTTGCTGTGAATTTAGCTAGACACTCTGCTAATGGCTGGGATGATGCAGCTTTGCCTGATGATTATCGCGATATCGCTGAGTTGTTGCGTTTAGATATCGATAGAGTAATGCGCGTAGTTGGCGTACCTGATGTGCAGCAATCGTAAAATATCTGCGTTAAAGTCTAGCAAACTCAGTCACTTGGTGTTAATATCTCGCCTTTGTATTCTATTACAAAACATTTGTCATTAATTTGATGAATGTCTAATTTACACACAACCCATTCTAGGGTGCTTGATTTTGTTCAGGTGTTTCTGGTGTTGTGTGAATTAATAACCCTTTAGAAGAGAGATTTAATATGTCTGTGACCATGCGTCAAATGCTGGAAGCTGGAGTTCACTTCGGCCATCAAACCCGTTACTGGAACCCAAAAATGGCACCGTTCATTTTCGGTGACCGCAACAAGATTCATATCGTAAACCTTGAAAAAACACTACCAATGTTTGAAGACGCGCTTAAACACGTGCGTACATTGGCTGCAAACAAGGGTCGTATTTTATTCGTAGGTACAAAACGCCAAGCTCGTGACATCGTTAAAGAAGAAGCGACTCGTGCAGGTTGTGCTTATGTAAATCACCGTTGGTTAGGCGGCATGCTAACTAACTTTAAAACTGTTAAACAATCTATCAAACGCCTGCAAGATTTTGAAGTAATGTTGCAAGACGGTAGCTTAGACAAATTCGGTAAAAAAGAAGCTTTAGGCTACAAACGTGAAGTTGAAAAACTAGAGCGTTCTATCGGTGGCATTAAAGAAATGGGCGGCTTGCCAGACGCTATTTTCATCATTGACGTTGGTCACGAAAGCGGTGCGATCACTGAAGCTGCTAAATTAGGCATTCCAGTTATCGGTGTTGTTGATACAAACAACTCACCAGACGGCGTTGCTTACGTAATTCCTGGTAACGATGACTCTAGCCGTGCAATCCGCTTGTACGCTCGCGGTATCGCTGATGCGGTATTGGAAGGTCGTAGCTCAGTAATTACTGAAATTGTTAAATCAGCTAGCGAAGAAGCTGCTGAGTCTGCTGCAGAATAATTTACTCTGCTTAAAAAAGGGGCTTCAGGCCCCTTTTTGATTTTGACAGTTTAAACATAAAAAATACAATCAAATCAAACTATTAATTTGCATTCATAATGCAAGTTGTGAATATTAAGGAGCTTAAAATGGCTGAAATTACCGCAGGTATGGTAAAAGAATTACGTGAGCGCACAGATGCGCCAATGATGGACTGTAAAAAAGCATTGACCGAAGCTGAAGGCGACATGACACGTGCAGAAGAAATTTTGCGTGTACGTTTTGGTAACAAGGCAAGCAAAGCGGCTGGCCGCGTTGCTGCTGAAGGTACTGTTGGCATCAGCATCAGTGCAGATGGTAAATCTGGCGCGATGGTTGAAGTTAACTCTGAAACAGACTTCTGTGCTAAAAACGAAGACTTCTTGAAATACGTAAACGAATTAGCTGGCGTGATTGCTGCTAGCACTGCAAACGACATCGCTGAAGTTGGCGCACTTGCAATGAACGGCTCAACAGCTGAAGAAACACGTGCACAATTAGTAGGTAAAATTGGTGAAAACATCACTCCACGTCGCTTCGTTCGCCCGGCAGTTCAAGGCAAATTAACTAGCTACGTACACGGTAGCCGTATCGGTGTTTTAGTTGACATCGTTGGTGGTGATGATGCTTTAGCAAAAGACGTGGCAATGCACATCGCTGCAGCTAAACCAAAATCATTAGATGCTTCTGGTATTGATGCAAGCCTGATCGAAGCTGAGCGTCGCGTTGCGGAACAAAAGGCATCTGAAGAAGCTGAGAAATCTGGCAAAACTATTCCGGCAGAGATTTTAGCTAAACGTTTAGATGGTACTGTGCAAAAATTCCTGAAGGAAGTGACTTTATTAAGCCAGCCTTTCGTAAAAGACGACAAGGTAACAATTGAGCAATTGCTTAAATCTAAAGGCGCAACAATCGCTTCTTTCACCATGTACACAGTAGGTGAAGGCATTGAGAAAGTTGTTGTCGATTACGCAGCAGAGGTTGCAGCAGCAGCTAAAGTGTAATAATCGATAAGGCTAACAGCCTTTGAAAATTAAAATGGATTAAGCAAATTGCTTAGTCCATTTTTTTTAATAAAAATAAGCATGCAAATTACGTTGCTACGGGTTAATTTTGTGCCTAAGTACGTTATTTTATGCTTAAATAAGCAAACTTAAAATTTGAGGAGTCCTCGTGTCTGCACCAGCTTATAAGCGTATTTTACTTAAACTTTCTGGCGAGGCCTTAATGGGCGATGATGCTTATGGCATTAACCGTGCGACCATCACCAGAATCGTGAGCGAAGTCAAAGAGGTGGTCGATTTAGGTGTGCAAGTTGCAGTCGTTATCGGAGGCGGTAATATTTTCCGTGGTGTAGCGCCAGCTGCTGCAGGTATGGATAGAGCAACTGCTGATTACATGGGTATGTTAGCAACCGTGATGAACGCAATGGCTTTGCAAGATGCAATGAAGAACATCGGTCTTAATGCACGGGTTCAATCAGCACTGAGTATTGAGCAAGTGGCAGAACCATATATACGCGGCAAAGCGATTCGATACCTAGAAGAAGGGCGTGTCGTGATTTTTGGTGCCGGTACTGGTAATCCGTTCTTTACAACCGATACCGCGGCGGCTTTGCGTGGCATGGAGATTAATGCTGAGATCGTGATTAAAGCGACAAAAGTTGACGGGGTTTATACTGATGACCCTAAAACGAATCCAGAAGCGATGCGTTATAAAACGATTAGTTTTGATGAGGCGATTACCAAAAATCTTAAGGTGATGGACGCTACAGCGTTGACATTATGTCGCGACCAGAAGCTACCTATTTCGGTGTTTAGCATTTTTAAACAGGGCGCGCTCAAAAAGGTAGTGATGGGTGAAGATGAAGGCACAATGGTCTTGCCATAGCACATGTGCGTGTCACGATGAGTGATATACGTGAGACTGAAAATTGATTGGTTTAATGTGAATACATTGGATATAGAGTTAATAAATAAATCAGCTTGATTTATTAAAGCTGAGCAGGAGAAATAAATGTTAGAAGAAGTTAAAAAAAATGCAGAATTAAAAATGCAAAAATCATTAGAGGCATTAAAAAATGATTTAGCTAAAGTTCGTACTGGACGTGCGCATGTCGGTTTATTAGATCATGTGATGGTTGAGTATTATGGATCTATGGTTTCGGTGAACCAAGTAGCAAATATTAATTTAGGTGATGCTCGCACCATCAATGTTCAGCCTTATGAAAAGAACATGATTGCGAAAGTTGAAAAAGCAATTCGTGATAGTGATTTGGGTTTAAATCCGGCAACAAACGGTGATTTGATTCGCGTACCTATGCCTATGTTGACCGAAGAACGTCGTCGCGACTTAACAAAAATCGTACGTACTGAAGGCGAGGGCGCCAAAGTAGCCATTCGTAATGTGCGTCGTGATGCAAATGATGCGTTGAAGAAATTAGTGAAAGATAAAGCGATTTCTGAAGATGATGAACGCCGTGCACAAGACGATGTTCAAAAAGCAACAGATAAAGCCGTTGCCGAAGTCGATAAAATGTTGCAAGTAAAAGAAGCTGACTTGATGGCAGTCTAATTGAATAAATGGTGAATGTGGTGACTCATTTAAATTGCAACTATTTCATGCGCTTGGGGCTTTAATTGGCCTTATTTTCTAGTGCAACGCAACGCGTACCTACCGTTGCCGAGATACCTAAACATGTTGCTGTCATCATGGATGGTAATGGGCGTTGGGCTCGTAAACGCTTTTTACCTCGCATCGCTGGACATAAGCGTGGCGTAGAAACGGTGCGTGACGTAGTGAAGCAATGTATTGAACTGAAAGTTGAGTATCTCACTTTATTTGCGTTTAGTAGCGAAAACTGGCGTCGCCCACCTGAAGAGGTTACTTTCTTGATGTCGTTGTTCATGGAGGCGCTTAAACGTGAAGTATCTAAGCTGCACCAAAATAATATCAAGCTTATCATGATCGGCGATCGTAGCCGTTTTGATGCTAGTTTGATTGAGAAGATTGAAGCCTCTGAGCAGTTGACTGCAAATAATACCGGTTTGGTATTAACGATTGCCGCTAATTATGGTGGCCGCTGGGATGTGTTGCAAGCCGTGAATAAAATGCAAAAAGCACAACCTGAGCTTGCTTGCGCCTACGATGAAACTCACCTTACGCCTTACCTATCAATGAGCTATGCACCGGAGCCAGATTTATTCATTCGCACTGGCGGTGAAAAGCGTATAAGTAATTTTCTATTATGGCAATTGGCCTACACCGAACTGTATTTCACAGATACACTATGGCCAGATTTCAATGATGCTGCTTTTAACGCGGCGATTCAATCCTATCAGCAACGTGAGCGCCGCTTTGGGCGAACCAGCGAACAACTCTCAGAGTCGGCTCGTTAAAGCTCACTCAAAATTAATTAATATAATCTGACTTAAAATGCTAAGAACTCGAGTGATTACCGCAATATTGTTGGTTACAGGCTTATTATTGGCTGTTTTTTTAGTATCTCAAGAAGCATGGGCGATATTAACGCTCGGCATCTCGCTACTAGCAGTCAAAGAGTGGGCTAATTTGATTAAATTAAGCCGTATGCAATCGATTGTCAGTGTGGTGGTCACAGCGCTGATTGGCATCAGTTTGCTATTTCTTCCTTATACTACGTTAGCAGCATCGCAGCCTGTCGTTGAGTTGAGTTTATTGAGCCTATCCACATCATTCTGGGTTGTGATGGCTCCAATATGGTTGAGTAAACGTAAGCTTTGCCAACATCATTTGTTAATGGCGTTGTTGGGGATAGTGTTAATTAGTGCCACATGGCTTGCACTGGTTGGTTTACACGCAATCAATCCTTGGCTGTTAATGGGTGTCATTTGTACAGTTAGCTTGGCAGATAGCGCAGCATATTTTGCTGGAAAGCGTTTTGGTCGACATAAATTAGCACCTAATATTAGTCCAGGAAAAACATGGGAAGGTGTGCTAGGTGCAGTTGTTGCAGTCACGATTTACGGTAGCCTGATTTGTTATTACCTAGAATTTAGTCTGTGGCTCGTTGTCGCTTTATGGCTAGTAGTTTTATTTAGCGTCATGGGAGACTTAGTCGAATCTTTAATGAAACGCCATGCTGGCTTGAAAGACAGCGGACAGTTATTGCCTGGTCATGGTGGAATTTTAGACAGGATTGATGGTTTTATTCCAACATTACCAATGGTTTTACTCGCTATTTCTCTATTACATTTTTCAGGGTTCAATTTGCATGGTTAGTGTGTCATCAGGTGATAATGTTGATTTCAACACACAAGGCAAAATACAGCAGGTAACAATACTTGGTGCAACTGGCACAATTGGTACACAAACGCTTGATGTCATGAGTCAACACCCAGAACGTTTTGAGGTGTTCGCACTAACAGCTAACGCTAACGTACAAGGATTGTTTGATTTATGCGTAAAATACAAACCTCGCTACGCCGTATTGTTGTCAGCAAGTGCTGCGACCAGCTTAGAAACGCAGCTTAAAAATGCTGGCGTGGTAACAACGGTACTACAAGGAGAAAGTGCACTCTGTGAAGTTGCCTCGCATCAAGATGTGGATGTGGTCATGGCGGCGATTGTAGGCGCTGCCGGTTTGCACCCAGCGATGGCGGCAGCAAAAGCAGGTAAACGTATCTTATTAGCAAACAAAGAAACCTTGGTTATGGCTGGTAATTTGTTTATGCAGGCAGTGACTGATGGTGGTGCAACGTTACTGCCTATCGACAGTGAGCATAATGCGATTTTTCAAGTCATGCCTTATCAGCGTAGCAGAGTATTAGCCGACATCGGTGTGAAGCGCATTCTCCTTACCGCATCAGGAGGGCCATTCCGTAATGCCAGCATGGAGCAGTTACAACATGTCACGCGCGCGCAAGCTTTGAACCATCCTAACTGGGTGATGGGTCCAAAAATCACAATTGATTCAGCTAGCATGATGAACAAAGGGCTTGAGGTCATTGAAGCACATTGGCTGTTTAATGCAAGCTCTGCACAGATTGAAGTGCTTGTACATCCGCAAAGCGTTATACATTCCATGGTAGAGTACAACGATGGCAGTGTACTAGCCCAAATGGGTAATCCTGATATGCGTACGCCGATTGCCTATGGTTTAGGATACCCTGACCGCTTAATCAGTGGTGTAAGTAGCTTGGATTTACTAAAGGTAGGACGCTTAGATTTTTGTGCCCCAGACCAAAATAAATTCCCTTGTTTGCGCTTGGCTTATGAAGCACTTGATGCTGGCGGCACTGCACCAGCTATTCTGAATGCTTCAAATGAAATTGCGGTAGAAGCATTTCTTGCTGATAAAATTGGCTTTATGGATATACCAGCATTGATTGAGACTGTACTGAATAAGGCGAATGTCGAAGCGGTCACTTCTATAGCTCAGTTAGTAGAGGTAGATGCTGATGCCCGGCGTGCTGCAACACATTGGCTAAACACTTTAGCTTGCGCTCATTAACGATCAACTAAAAAGACATCAATCAAGCTATGCTAACGATACTCGCTTTTATACTGACTATTGGTATTGTTGTCACAGTACATGAGTATGGCCACTTTCAAGTGGCTAGATGGTGTGGTGTAAAAGTACTTAAATTCTCTATTGGCTTCGGCCGTCCGCTGTGGTGTAAAAAGTTTGGTAAAGATCAAACCGAATTTGTAATTGCATCAATTCCTTTAGGCGGCTACGTAAAAATGCTCGGTGAAGAGCATCTGACAAATACAACACATTTGAATGATCAAGACTTTTCACGAGCACTTAATAGGCAGAGCGTAGGCAAACGTATGGCGATTGTACTTGCTGGCCCATTCGCAAACTTACTGCTCGCTATCTTGCTTTATTGGGTTTTGTTTATGACAGGAATAGTTGGCATCAAGCCGATAATCGGCAAGTTGGTCGAGCATAGTCCTGCGGCAATGCAAAAGCTACAAGCTGGTGAGATCATTCAAACAATCAATCAACAAAAAGTGACTAGCTGGCAAGATGCTCGCTGGATTTTTTTAAAAGAGTCTCTTAATAATGCAGATGTTGAAGTACAAACCATTAACCCACAAAATGCTATTAAAACTTACCATCTCAATTTATCCAACATTAATCTTGAAGATGAAAAACAAGATGTATTAGAAAAAGTTGGACTCGTCGTTGACATGCCTGCTATTCCAGCGCAAATAGGTGAGGTGAATGTGGATAGTCCTGCTGCGATGGCTGGATTAAAAACCAACGATTTGATACTTGAGGTTAATCAGGTAAAAGTAGGTAGCTGGGAAGCCTTTGTTCAAAAAGTGAGAGAACATCCCCAAATGCCAATAACATTATTGGTGGAACGAAATGGTCAGCCTGTTACAATAAATGTGGTACCTGAAGCAGTTGAAGAAAAAGGTACTAAAATCGGTCGTATTGGCGCTGGCTTTAATATGCCGCAAAGTGATCTAGATAAATTCTTTATAACTACACATTATTCATTTGATAACGCATTTTTAAAAGCCGTAGATAAAACATGGGATACATCCATATTTAGTTTAAAAATGTTAGGGAATATGTTGCTAGGTAATGTTTCTTGGAAGGGGATGAGTGGTCCGGTGACAATCGCCAGCTATGCAGGACAAAGTGCAAATATGGGGATTAAAGCCTTTGTTGGTTTTCTCGCATTGATAAGTATTAGTATCGGCGTGCTCAATCTATTACCGATACCCATATTAGATGGAGGGCATTTCATGTATTATATGATTGAATTTTTTACAGGGCATCCTGTATCTGAAGCCGTGATGAATATAGGTCAGAGAATTGGTGTTCTAATTCTCTTGTTTATGATGGTTTTAGCGTTTTACAACGATGTGAATAGATTAATAACAGGCTGATTGCATGGCAATTCAAAATTTAAAACTCTCTAAATTAAAACTTAAATCCATTTTATTACTAGTATCCAGTATGTATGCTGGTTCAGTAATGGCACTTGAACCATTTCAAGTAAAGGATATTAGAGTAGAGGGTATTCAGCGAACTGAAGCAGGTACTGTGTTTAGCCATCTGCCTGTTAAAGTTGGCGAAATCATGGATGATGATTTAGCCTCTCAAGCAATTAAATCGTTATATAAAACGGGCTTTTTCAAAGATGTTCGTATCGAAGCTGAAAACGACATCTTGATTGTTACTGTGCAAGAGCGTGCTGCTATCGCACAAATCGATTTCAGTGGGAATAAATCATTTCCAACAGACAAAATGAAGGAAGGCTTAAAGCAAGTCGGCATTTCAGAAAGTCAGATTTTTGATAAATCACAGCTAGATCGCGCAGAGCAGGAAATCAAACGTCAATATCTATCGCAAGGTAAATACGGTGCCTCGGTTAAGACTGTTGTGACTCCATTAGAGCGAAATCGTGTTGCTGTTCGATTTGATATTGAAGAGGGCGCTGTTTCTAAGATTCGTGATATTAATATTGTTGGCAATAAAGCCTACTCGATGGAAGATCTACGAGCACAGTTCCTACTCACCACGCCTAATTGGATGAGTTGGTGGAACAAAGATGACCAGTACTCTAAGCAAAAGCTCAATGCGGACTTGGAAACATTGCGTTCTTTCTACATGAACAAAGGATATCTTGAGTTCAATATCGATTCGACACAGGTTTCAATCACACCAGATAAAAAAGACATCTATATCACGATCAATATTACTGAAGGTGAAAAATATACTATTTCAGAGGTGAAGTTAGCTGGTGAAACTTTAGTACCTGAAGATGAATTACGTCAGTTGATTCAGGTGCAAGCTGGTGATACGTTTAGCCGAGAAAAAGTCACACAGACCAGTAAAGCGATTAGCGACCGTTTAAGTAACGACGGTTATGCATTTTCTAACGTTAATCCAGTACCAGAAATCAATAAAGAAAAACATACAGCAGCCTTTACGTTCTTCGTTGATCCTGGCAAGCGCGTTTACGTAAGACGTATCAATATTGTTGGTAATACACGTACTCGAGATGAAGTGATTCGCCGTGAGGTTCGCCAATTGGAGTCAGCGTGGTATGCATCGAATAAAATCGATCGCTCAAAAGAACGTATCGTACGAACTGATTTCTTCTCTGATGTGAATGTAGAAACACCTGCTGTACCGGGTACTGCAGATCAGGTTGATTTAAACTTAAGCGTGACAGAAAAGTCTACGGGTAGTGTGCAGTTCGGTGCAGGTCTGTCGAGTAATGAGGGTGTTGTTTTTGGTGTGACAGTTAACCAAAACAACTTTTTAGGTACAGGCAACCGTGTTAGTGCACAAGTAAATACTGGTAGAGTTAATACCGTATATTCACTTTCATATACTGATCCATACTTTACCCCTGATGGTGTCAGTCGTGGTATTGATGTTTATCGTAGAGATGTGAATACTAGATCACTTAACATTGGTACTTACAGTACGTCATCTTATGGCGGCGGTGTCAGGTTCGGTATTCCATTAAATGAAAGAGATGGGCTTAACTTTGGGATTTCTGCAGACTTTACCTCTGTAGATTTAACTGCTGAAAGTCCTCAGCAATACAAAGACTTTTGCGAGCAATCAAGCGGATGTACAAGTAACTCTCTTGTCACCACAGCTGGTTGGACGCATGACTCTAGAGACAGTATTATGTTTACTAGAAAAGGTGTATTACAAAGGCTAACCGGTGAATTATCTTTACCTGTACTTGATTTAGAGTACTACAAAATTGATTATAAGCACGCATGGTTTAAAGAGCTGCATCCTGGATACACTTTAATGTTGAATGGTGAGATTGGCTATGCTGACTCTTACGGTGATCGTAAATATCCATTCTTCAAAAACTTTTTTATGGGTGGTGTTAACTCAGTACGCGGTTATAACAACGGCTCTCTAGGGCCGAGAAGTATTGATTCTGTCACTGGTAATGACTTTGCCTTGGGCGGTACTAAACGTTTGTTAAGTAATGCTGAGCTCTATGTGCCTATTCCAGGTTTAAAAGAGTCTAAACAATTCAGGCTCAGTGCATTTGTGGATGCTGGTAACGTATTTGGTCGAGATGCTTCCTATGATTTAGGTGAGCTACGATATTCAACAGGGGTTGGTTTAAGCTGGATATCACCATTTGGCCCATTAAAATTAGTTTTTGCTAAACCGTTAAACAGCAAAACTGGTGATGATACCCAAGCAATACAATTCCAGCTTGGCCAGCAATTCTAAATATAAGTACTAGTCATTTATTCGATAGCATGTCTTATGGCATAATGATGCCAATATTTGCAATACAGCGTTAGGAGAAGTTAATGAGTTATTTTTTTAAAAGTATTTTAGTTGCGAGTTTGATGACAATTGCAATGAATGCACAATCTGCAGACTTAAAAGTAGGATATGTACAGGTAGATAAAATTCTGCAAGATGCTCCACAAACAGCCGAAAGCGGTAAAAAGTTAGAAAAAGAGTTTAGCCCTCGCTCACAAGAGCTTGATCGCATGGCTAAACAAATCAAAGACTTAGAAACAATTTTAGACAAAGAAGGTTTGACGCTTTCAGAGTCTGATCGTCGTACAAAAGAGCGCGATGCGCAAAACATCAAAATTGAGTTTCAACGTAAACAACGTGAACTACGTGAAGATATTAATTTGCGTAAGAATGAAGAGTTAGGCTCTTTGCAAGACAGAATTAACAAGGCTGTTCAATCGGTATCTGAAGCTGAAGGCTATGATTTGGTTGTTTACAGTGGCGTTGCTTATGCAAGTAAAAAAATTGACATTACAGACAAAGTATTGAAAACGCTTGGTAAGAAGTAAGCGATTTGTTTGGTCACGTTATTTTTTCGAGTTAATGCATGAGTCAGCAATACTCACTTAACGATATTGTTAGTGCGCTGGGTGGTCATGTTGTAGGTGATGGCGATGTGTTAATCAGTCGAGTTTCATCTATCGCAAATGCATTGTCTGGTTCTATTAGTTTTTTTAATGATACGAAATATCAAAAAGCGCTTGCAGCGAGTAGAGCAAGTGCTTTTATCATGAAAGAAGCTCACGCGGGACTCACAGCTCAACCAAAAATTATCGTTGATAACCCTTACGCATACTTTGCAAAACTATCTGCCTTTCTCAATCCTTTAGCAACAGCGCCTATTGGCGTGCATGAAACTGCCGTTATTCATGCTTCCGCTCAGATTCCTGCGTCTTGTAGCATAGGCCCACAGGTCGTTATAGGAGAAAATGTAACGCTTGGTGAGCACGTAGTGATTACAAGTGGTTGCGTGGTCGAAAATGATGTCAAAATTGCAGCAGGGTCGCGTCTAGAGCCGAATGTAGTTATTAAGCACCATTGTGAGATTGGTGAAAATTGTCATATATTTTCAGGCGTAGTGATTGGCTCCGATGGTTTTGGCTATGCAGAAGAGGCAGGAAAATGGCTGAAAATTCCCCAAGTAGGGCGAGTTGTAATCCATGCGAATGTGGATATCGGAGCGAATACAACAGTTGACCGAGGGGCAATTGACGATACGATTATTGAAGAAGGTGTCAAACTCGATAACTTGATACAAATTGGGCATAACTGCGTGATTGGCGCACATACCGTCATTGCTGGTTGTGTTGGTGTTGCTGGCAGTGCCCGAATAGGTAAGCACTGTAAAATAGGCGGTGCAGCCATGATACTGGGTCATTTAGAAATTGCTGATCATGTAACGATTTCACCAGGTAGTATGATTACACGCTCGTTAACGGCGGCAGATACATATACCGCGCTCATGCCTTTTCAAACACATAAGGCATGGCTAAATACAGCGGCTAAAATTCGTCACTTAGATGACTTTGCAGCAAAAATTAAACAACTAGAAAATGAAATTAGTTTGTTAAAAGCAAAATAATTAGCAGATTTCACAGATTAACAATAAAACTCTTTTAAAGAAGTAAACCGAGATTAATATGACTAATAATGCAACCGCTACTACTAGTATGGATATTCATGAAATTTTAGAGCATTTGCCGCATCGTTATCCATTTGTATTGGTTGATCGCGTGCTGTCTTTAGAGTTAGGTAAAGAAATCACTGCGATTAAGAATGTTAGCGTGAATGAGCCTTACTTTCCTGGTCACTTTCCATATCACCCAGTAATGCCTGGTGTTTTGATTGTTGAAGCCATGGCGCAAGCCGCTGCTATATTATCGTTCAAAACCATGGACACTAAGCCTACTGATGACTCGGTCTATTACTTTGCTGGTATTGACAGTGCGCGCTTTAAAAAGCCAGTATCACCTGGTGACCAAATTGTATTGAACGTGAAAATTGATCGTATTCTAAAAGGGATTTGGAAATACTCGGGTGTTGCCACTGTGGATGGAGCTGTGGTGGCAGAAGCGCAAATGATGTGCATTTTAAAAGCCATTGAAAAATAACTATCTTATAAGTATCGAAGTAAGTGAATAGTTAACGCTTTCTTCAATAATGAAGCCATAGCTCAGACAAAAATAAGTGAAGTCATAATGCATACCGCAAAAATTCATCCAACCGCCATCATCGATGCTTCAGCAGAACTGGACTCCAGTGTAGAAGTCGGTGCATATACGGTCATTGGACCGCACGTGAAAATTGATGCTGGTACACGTGTTGCTAGCCATGTTGCGATTAATGGCCCGACAACGATTGGTAAAAATAACCAGATTTTTCAGTATTCATCGTTAGGTGAAGCACCTCAAGATAAGAAATACAAAGGTGAGCCAACACTACTCGAGATTGGTGATAACAATACTATTCGCGAGTTCTGTACTTTTAATCGTGGCACTGTTCAAGATAAAGGCACTACTAAAATCGGTAACGATAATTGGATCATGGCCTATGTGCATATTGCACATGACTGCCAAGTTGGTAACCATACTATTTTAGCTAATAACTCATCGCTTGCTGGTCACGTAGATATGTATGATCATGCGATTCTTGGTGGTTTCACATTGGTACATCAGTTCTGCAAGATAGGCTCACACGTCATTACTGCTGTAGGATCTGTCGTATTTAAAGATATTCCACCTTATGTAACAGCGGCGGGTTACGATGCAAAACCGCATGGTATCAATGCTGAAGGTCTTAAACGTCGCGGCTTTTCTCCTGAAAGCATACTCCAGATCAAACGTGCTTATAAAACGCTTTATCGCAAAGGTTTAACTTTAGAAGAAGCTAAGCTTGAGCTAGAGACAATGTTATCAAAAACACCTGAAATCGGGCTATTAACTGATTTTCTGAATGTATCTACACGCGGCATTGTCCGCTAATTTCGTCTTATTATGGTTAAAATTGGTATAGTGGCTGGAGAAGCCTCAGGTGACTTACTTGGTAGTCATCTCATACAAGCATTAAAACAAAAGCGCCCAGATATAGAGTTTGTCGGTATTGCTGGGCCGAAAATGATTAGCGAAGGCGCTAAATCGCTGTTCCCAATTGAACGTTTGTCAGTACGCGGGTACCTAGAAGTAATCAAACACTTATGGGGCTTGCTTAAGTTGCGCCGTGAGTTGCTAAATCACTTTTTAAGTAACCCACCAGATTTATTTATTGGTATTGATGCGCCTGATTTTAATTTTTGGCTAGAAAAAAAACTTAAAAATAAAGGTATTAAAACGATACATTACGTAGGGCCTTCTATTTGGGCTTGGCGCAAAAACCGTATCAACAAAATTAAAAAAGCAGTCAACCAAATTCTGGCTCTGTTTCCTTTTGAACCTGCTTTATACAAAGAAAAGGGTATTCCTGTTGCCTATGTAGGCCATCCATTAGCCGATATGTTGCCTATCGAACCGGATGTTGCTGGTGCGCGTGAAATATTGAAGCTTGATGCCGATGCTCTTGTTGTAGCTTTATTGCCTGGTAGCCGCCAAAGTGAAGTGCAACAGCATGCAGACTTGTTCGTACAAACTGCGAAACAAATTCATGTGCAGCAGCCTAATACTATTTTTTTAGTACCACTCATTACGCGCGAAACTCGACGTATTTTTGAGCTTGCTATTTTTAACGCTCATGATGCACCGCCTATTCAGCTACTGTTTGGTCATGCACATGATGCAATGGAGGCATCGAATGTGGTGATTGTTGCATCAGGCACTGCAACGCTTGAAGCTGCATTACTGAAAAAGCCAATGGTCATTACTTATCGCATGCCTAATTTAAGTTGGCAGTTACTTAAACGTATGCGTTTGCAACCTTATGTCGGTTTGCCAAATATATTGGCAGAAAAATTTGTCGTACCAGAGTTGCTACAAGAGGATGCTACTGCCGAAAAGATAGCTCAAGCAGCACTAGAGCTCGTAAATGACAAAGACAAACTTGCCACGATTAAAAATGAGTTTACCAATATTCATTACCAACTTAAGCAAAACACGGCAGAGAAAGCGGCAATTGCTGTACTTTCACATCTGAAATGAATCCTACGCATTTAATTTGCGGTGTAGATGAGGCAGGGCGGGGGCCATTAGCTGGCGCGGTGTACGCGGCGGCTGTGATACTTGATCCTTCAAAGCCGATTCTTGGTTTAGCGGATTCAAAAAAACTCAGTGAAAAAAAGCGTGATGCTTTAGCGCTTGAAATTAAAAGCCATGCCTTCGCTTGGGGTATCGCTCACAGCACTGTAGAGGAAATTGATACAATCAATATCTTACAAGCTAGTTTGCTAGCAATGCAACGTGCTATAGCGTTGGTAATGTCTAGCGAAAATGTACAAGCTAGCTTAACGAAAATGCAGTTATTAGTGCAAGTAGATGGCAATCAATGCCCGAAGATTAGCTTGCCATGTGAAGCTATCGTAAAAGGGGATACTAAAGTCCAGGCTATTTCTGCGGCATCTATTTTGGCGAAAACTGCCCGCGATGCTGCGTTATATGCGCTAGATCAACAATATCCTATGTATGGATTTGCGCAACACAAGGGCTATCCTACAGCAGCCCATATAGCATTGTTGCGCCAGCATGGTGTCTCACCTGTGCATCGGCGTAGCTATGCGCCTGTACGGGCACTTATTTCAAATAATTAAGCAAAAATCAATTAAGCCAACAATAAAAATACGGTTGGCTTTTTATGTAAGTCCGGCAGTGCCTGTGCTTTCCATTCCTTCACACGCTTAGTCACAATAAACTCATCGCTACAGCTAATATTGCAAGCAATACATAGCCTAGTTTCACCATGACAAGTGCTTAATATATCTTCCAGCATATGCTGGTTTCGATAAGGTGTTTCAATAAATAGCTGCGTTTCTTGTAGTTTTGAGCGTTTTTCAATTTCTTTCAGCTGATGGATGCGTGCGGTTTTATCCGTTGGTAAATAACCTAAAAAAGTAAAGCGCTGCCCATTCAAGCCACTTGCCATTAGGCTGAGTAAAATAGAAGAGGGGCCGACTAGTGGTGCGACTCGGATGCCTTTTTGATGTGCTAGTGCAGCAAGCTTCGCACCGGGGTCTGCGATACCGGGACATCCAGCCTCACTCATTAAACCGACGTCTTTCCCTGTTAGTAGTGAGCTGAGTAAAGCAGGCAACTCCTTGTCACTGGTGTGCTCATTTAATGGTTTCAGTACAAGTTCGCGTATCGGTTTACGATGTTTAATGACACTTAAGAAATGGCGCGCAGTTTTCTCGTTTTCTACGATAAACTCATTCAATTGCTGCGCAATATTGATCACCTCAAATGGCAATACCTTGGTGATATTGTCTTCCCCCATGGTGACGGGGATAAAGTAAAGTGTGCCTGCTTTTTGATTAATCATAAGTAATTCACTTTTTAATACTTCACTTGCACTCGATAGCTCAGTGTAGCCTTGCCTTCTGCAGGCACGTCAATTTTCCAAACAGCTGTGTTGCTGGTGGCTTTTTGGCTAAGATGGCTTTCTTTAATTATTTTCCAATCTGCAGGAATCGGCTCTTGTATACTGACAGAGACTCGCTCTTTTTTTGCATTCTTGATGACAATTTCGTATGCACTTTCATACATACTATTTCCTTTAGCTGGACGTGGCAGGGTTTTGAAGTCGGATTGCTTTTTATCTGCCGTCACATCAAAAGCCTCGCCCAATTTCAGGCGTACTGTTTCATTTTTGGGCGTATGGTCGATGCGGTCTTCGCCTACGAATTGCGCATTGCCTTGACTATCTTTTTTATAGACACGCATCACGCCTTTGGGTAATGGCATACCTAGTTTTGCCGCTTCTTTGTTATCGAACTCAATAAATACGCCAACCTTTAACTTTTGGCCTAAATCTCCATAACTGGCGTTGTAATAGTAATCGGCTCCTCGCAATACCAGTTCCTTGCGTGCTGGCACCTGCGCGGCTGATAGAAGCGCAACTTGTTTAGTTTGGTTCTCTGCTATGGTGGTTTGGCGATCTAGGCTATATAGATGGTATTCAAGCAACGACTCTTCGGCCATCGGTGCAGAGGCTTCAGCTACCATTAAAGCATCTTTTCGAACGCTCATTGTGCGCGGATAATGATTTTGCACTCGGTTTACATCACCGGCGACTAATTGTAATTTTGCATTCTGGTAACTGGTACCACTAGTATTCGTGAGCGTCACCCATCCCGATAAATCTAGACTATCTTCTTTAGGGCTCAGTTCTGCTACATAATCTGCTTTCCAGTCCAAGCCTCCCGTCAAATAACTGAGTTCAATTGATTGCACACCTGCCGTTTTATTATTGAGCTTAGTAATCAAAGTGGGGCGGTCACGTAAATTGAGAGGTACGTTGTCATAGACAATCCGACCAGGCATACCCGTCTCAATGCGGTTACCAATTTTCATTACCACACCATTATTTGCAGATAAAACGGAGGCCTGTTCAGTAGTTTCTGAGCCTGTGGCAGGGTTAGTGGTAATAACTCGCACCATTCTCCCTACATATTTTTCTAGTAGTTTTTGTGGTGTTAGTAGGTCAAAGTCAAAGTTTTGTTCTAACGTGTCAAAACTATCTTTGTGGCTAATGCTACGCAATAAAGCTGTTTCTGGCCTGATTTGAGCACTAACGTCACGCAGCGCCAAATTATTTAAGCCAGTGTTTAATTTAACTTTACGTTGGTCTTTCACCAATGCCAGATTACCATTGTATATGGTGACAGCCACTGACTGTTGCTCGCTTAGGTCGCTACTGATTTCTTCTGTTTCTGCTGAGATGACATTGTTAGATAGTGCTGATAACACACAAATGACAGCTAGTTTATATTGATTAAGCATTACTTACTCCTTCTTGGTGAGCGTGGGTAAATCTGGCAACAATCGATAGTGCTTAGTTCATTAAGCACATTTTTAATCATTTATATGACGGCAACTTGTTCATGATTAAGCATATTAATCAACGCAATTAGCGGTAAACCAATGAGCGCATTCGGATCATCGCCCGTCATTTTTTCGATAATCGCAATACCCAAACCTTCAGATTTTGCACTGCCAGCGCAGTGATAAGGCTGCTCTTTTAGCAAGTAACTTTCAATTTGTGCATCCGTTAGGTTCCTAAACTTTACAACATAGGGCACAACTGTTGCCTGCATATGTTGTGTCTTGGCATTATATAAACATAAAGCACTATGAAAAATGACCTCTTTGCCACGCATCATACGCAATTGCTTTGTCGCATTGTCGTGATTTAACGGTTTTCCAAGTTGTATGTTATCCAGCATTGCCACCTGATCGCATCCTATCACTAGCGCATCAGAATGCGTAGTAGCAACTTTAATGGCTTTTTCTTGCGCAAGTCTTAATGCAGTTTCTTGCGGTAATTCATTGTCAAACGGTGTTTCATCCACGTCTGGTGAAATGCAGCTAAAAGGAATTTGTAAACGAGATAACAATTCACGTCGGTAAATAGAGGATGAAGCAAGGATTAAGTTAATGTGCATAATTATTTATGTAATAAAAAAGCCGACAGTGAGTATCCGTCGGCCTAATTAAAGTTTGTTAGTTAAAACATCTCTTAGTCAGGTTGAATTTCCAATAGAGATTCGTCAGGCGTGACAGTATCACCTTTAGCCGCATGTATTGCAACAACAGTGCCAGTAGTCGATGCTTGGATTTCATTCTCCATTTTCATTGCCTCAATCACCAATACGCCATCACCTGCTTTAACCTTATCTCCAACATTAACTTTGATTGCTACGATAGTACCTGGCATAGAGGTTGTTACGTGGCCAGGGTGAGAAGGGCGAGGGCGTCCACTGCTAGTGTTGCTAGCTACTTTTCGCTTGCCTCCGCTACTTGTTGCAGCACCATTTGAAATCTCGATTTCACTCAGAGTTTCCACAATCACTTCTTCAGCAATACCATCGATAGAAACGAAGTAAGGACGTTGTTCTTCTCCTGCGTGACCACTACCAGTAACGTTAATATGGAATGTTTCACCATGTAAAGTTACCTTAAACTCATTTGGTGCAAATCTTGGGCCACTTGATTTAATAGCGTTTTTATCTAGCAACACTTCAGGTACCAATGAACCTGCATTACGCTCTTGCAAGTAAGTTTGACCAATATCTGGGAACATTGCATAAGTCAGCACATCTTCTTCAGATTTAGCAAAACGTTCCGCTTCGCTACTTAGTCTTGCCATCTCTGGTTTGAGCAAATCAGCAGGTCTGCAACTGATTACAGTAGCGTCACCCACGGCTTGCTGCTTGATGGTTTCATTTACTGGAGCAGGCGCTTTACCATATTGACCCAAGAAGTAGTTTTTAACTTCATTGGTGATTGATTTATAACGTGCACCTGTCATTACATTAAGCACCGCTTGCGTACCAACGATTTGTGAGGTCGGGGTGACCAACGGTGGGTAACCAAGATCTTCACGAACGCGTGGAATCTCTTGTAGCACTTCATCCATACGGTTAAGTGCGCCTTGTTCTTTAAGTTGGTTAGACAGATTAGAAATCATGCCGCCAGGAATCTGGTTTACCAGCACACGTGTATCCACACCGGTAAACTCACTTTCAAATTGCCAGTATTTCTTGCGCACCTCTCTAAAATAAGCGGTAATTTCTTGCAGTGCTGCCAAATCTAAACCGGTGTCGTATTCAGTCCCTTGTAAGGCCGCTACTAAGCTTTCAGTAGATGAGTGGCTTGCCCCCTCACCAAAAGATGAGTTGCAGGTGTCAATAATACTTGCACCAGCCTCAATACCTTTTAACAAACTCATGGCTGATAAGCCTGAGGTTGCATGGCTATGCAATTGAATTGGTAAGCTAACGGCACTATGTAGCGCTTTTACCAATTGACTTGTTCCTTGTGGAGTGAGTAAACCTGCCATGTCTTTAATGGCAATGGTGTCACAACCCATCGCTTCTAATTCTTTAGCTAATTGGACAAAGTAATTAACGTCATGCACTGGGCTTGTCGTGTAAGCAATCGTACCTTCAGCATGCTTACCTAACTTTTTCACAGCTTCAACCGAAGTTTGAATGTTACGCAAGTCATTCATTGCATCAAAAATACGGAAAACATCTACACCGTTATCAGCTGATTTTTGGACGAAAGCACGCACCACATCATCAGAGTAGTGACGATAACCCAACAAGTTTTGCCCGCGTAACAACATTTTAATACGACTATTAGGTAATGCTTTGCGTAACTTAGCCAAGCGCTCCCATGGGTCTTCCTTTAGAAAGCGTACACATGCATCGAATGTTGCACCGCCCCAAGCTTCAAGCGACCAAAAGCCAA
>CAZZDN010000015.1:0-21332 GCA_964652655.1 uncultured Methylotenera sp. | reverse complement strand
TTTGCATCAAGTGAAGTGGTGGTAAATAGAATTTAGTTGTTTTTATGCAACAGATAATTAATGCTTCAGCGTAAATAAGGCGATTGATTCAACATGTGCTGTATGCGGAAACATATTAATCACACCTGCAGCTTTTAATTGATATCCCTTTTCGTTCACCAACACACCAGCGTCACGCGCCAATGTGGCAGGATTACAAGAAACATAAACAATGGTCTCTGGTCGATTATCGGCCTCTAATGACTTCACCAACTCAAATGCGCCATCACGAGGAGGATCAACTAGCCATTTATCAAAACGCCCTAATTCTGTTAAAGACTCAGACGTCATCTTGAATAAATCAGCGACGCCAAACTTAACATGGCTAATCTGATTTAACTGCGCGCTTTCATTGGCACGCTCCACTAGATTAGACAAACCCTCCAAACCCAACACCTGCGCACCGCTACGTGCAATAGGTAAAGTAAAGTTACCTATTCCGCAGAAAAAGTCCGCAATTTTTTCATTTGCCTCAGGCGCTAACAATTGCATAGCTCGGCGTATCATCACCTGATTAATTTGCGGATTGACTTGCGTAAACTCATTTGGCTTGAACGGATAAACCAAATCAAATTCTGAGAGACTATATTGCAACTGACTGCCAGCGAGTGGGTAAAATGGTTTGATCGTATCTGGACCTTTAGTTTGGGTCCAAACCTGCACATAATGGGTATCTGCAAATGCTTTGAGCAGTGTTTCATCTTGTGCAGTCAATGGTGCCATAATGCGCAGAATCAACACCACCACAGACTTATCAGCTCGCGTGCTAACGTCAGGCTCGCCCACGGCCAATTCAATTTGAGGGAGTTTATCTCGGATACTGAGTTGCACAATCAACGTTTGTAATGGTGCAATTAATGCGGAAACTTCCGGCACTAATACTTCACAGCTATTCATGTCCGCAACAAAGCGCGTTGATTTTTCGTTAAAACCAACTAATACGCGTTGCTTTTTCTCTACATATTTAACACTCAGACGCGCCTTATGGCGATAACCCCAAGTTGGACCGTAAAGCGGGGGCAACATATTTTCAGCTTTTACCTTACCGATATGCCACAAATCATTTTCCAGCAAACGCTGTTTTGCAGCCACTTGTGCAGCAAAATCCAAATGCTGCAATTTACAACCACCACACACGCCAAAATGCGGGCATTTAGGTGTGACACGCTGGTTAGATTGTTTTAATACCTCAACGACATTCGCAACCTCATAACTAGGTTTGATGCGTTGTGACTGGAAAGTGACCCTTTCGCCTGGTAATGCACCATCCACAAAGATAGTTTTGCCTTCATAATGGGTAACACCACGCCCCTCTTGGTCTAGTGATTCAATCACTGCTGTTAAGATTGGTGCTGGGACATGTTCAGCTTGCGCTTTATTTCTACGTTTTCTCATAGGGTAAATTTTACCGCAGAGCTTGTATTAGAGGAAATTATCTTATTTTGATAAACTGGTCATCAATCTTTTAAATTCAACCCAACTTAATAAATTCAATCCAACCTAAAAAAACAAGAAATGACTTTTCACATGCGCATAAACAACCTAATTGCCTCAATCGCACTGATTGCCGTAGCAACAATTCAACCCGTCCAAGGGGCAGAACAAACAATTCGCACAACAAAAACGGGGATTCAGTACATTACCGGGGGGATTGGGCATGAAGAAGTCATTGAAATGCGAAAACACGCAAAAAAATTCAGCCTAAACTTAATTTTTTCTGAGGGCGAAGATGGTCACTTAGTCACGCCAATTAATATTAATATCTACAACACTGAGAATGAACTTGTGTTTAGACTAAAAAATGCAAAGCCAATGCTTTACGTTAATTTGCCGGCTGGAACTTATCATCTGTTAGCAACCAATAGCGGAGAAAAGTTACGCCATCAACTCACGATAGATGGGAGCAGCAATCAGAAAGTCATTCTTAATTGGAAAGAAACGAATTTAGTCAGCGTCACTGAGTAGCGATAGTCATTCATAATGTAGGCGATATTCAACCGCTACAAAGAATACAGAAGAATCACTTTTAAAAGAATAAAAATAAGGGAATCAACGTGCTGCAAAAGATATCATCGCTGATTGTTACAGTGTTACTGATTACTGGGTGTGTTGCACCACAAACACGCTCACCCGCAACCAACAATGACGCGACCAACGCAGAGGCAAGAAAACAACAGATACTAGTAGTAGAAGACTACATGACCAACTACAAGAAACTACAAAATGTTTCTTCCCGCATTATTACCAGTGGCGTAGACCATTGTGGTGACAAAACGGCTGGCTACTACGGCTTTAATTATTGGAACCAAGACAGCTTTCAATCAACTTGGAAAGAAATCACAAAGTCACAATATGATTTAGATGAAAAATTTAAGATTCTACATATCAGTGAAAAATCCCCTGCTGAAAAGGCTGCACTTAAAGAAGGGGATGTCATCATTTCTATCAATCAATGGCTTGTGCCAATTGGCAAAGATGCAAACAAACAATTAGCACAGAAACTTGCTGAACAAGCAAGAGGCTTCTCACCAGTAGAAATCGCGGTACTAAGAGAAGGTGCAGAACATAAAATATCGATTACACCAGTCAAATCCTGTGATTTTCAGGTACATCTCGCCTCTGACGACACGAAAAATGCATATGCAGATGGTAAGAATATTGTGGTCTATAAAGGGATGATGGATTTCTTCAGGACAGATGAAGAGATGGCGCTAGTGGTGAGTCATGAGCTTGCACACAATGCCATGCAACACATTGATGCAAAGAAGAAAAATGCAACAGCAGGTAGTATATTAGGATTAATACTCGATATCGCAGCCGCAACTGCTGGCGTAAACACAAATGGTGACTTTAGCCGTATGGGCGCTGGTATTGCTGGTAACGCATATTCTGTTGAGTTTGAACAAGAAGCGGATTACGTTGGCTTATATATCATGCAGAAAGCCGGCTTTAATATTGATAACGCTGCTGGTTTCTGGCGAAGAATGGCAGTCAATAACGCGCAAGCGATTACAATCAAATCGTCACACCCTACTACCCCAGAGCGTTTTGTTGCGATTGAAGAAACCGTGAAAGAAATCAAAGGCAAGATTGAAAAAGGCGTAGCGCTCAATCCCGAGTTAAAGAAATAACTCGCCTCACCTAATAAAGCGCTCATTTGCACCACCCTATTAGCGCTTTATTACCGGTGCTATTCGTTCCCAGTACGGACTTATTTCCAAGCCGCTAAGAACTCCGGCCAGTGTGCCGCAGTATAGCCCGCCAAGGTCTCACGCACCAAGTTAATTTCAGTAGCGTAAGCCTCAGGTGTTAAATGGCCACGCATCAACTGAAAGCGCAAGTAAACTAAATGTGTATTAGCCACATCGGTTTCGCAATAGTCTCTAATTTCAGTAATCTTACCTGCTTTATAGGCATCCCATACCTTGCTGCCATCCATCCCCAACTTGCCAGGAAAGCCACATAGCTTAGCTAGATCATCTAGTGGCGCATTGGCACGTGCATTAAACATCGCCATCACGTCCATCAAATCTAAATGTCGGGTATGGTAGCGACTGATATAATTATTCCACTTAAATTCTTTATCATCCTCACCTAAATCCCAATAGCGGCTGGCATTGATGCCATGAATCAATGCGCGGTAATGCAATACAGGCAAATCAAAACCGCCACCGTTCCATGAAATGATTTGCGGGGTGTATTTTTCTATGCCATCAAAGAAGCGCTGGATAATTTCCGCCTCGCTTGAATCCGGATCACCCAATGTCCATACTTTAAAGTGCTTGCCTTCACGCAACGCACATGAAATAGCGCAAACACGGTGCTGGTGTAACGGTAAAAACTCCGTACCATTTTGCTGGCGGCGTTGATGCAGTGCAATATTTGCGACATCTTCGTCCGAAATATCGGCAGGCAAATCTAACAAACTGCGGATACCATCGGTATCAGGAATCGTTTCAATATCAAAAACTAAGGTAGGTGTCATGGGTTGGGCTTTATTAAAATCTCAGGAAACACAAAATCAACAGTAGATTGACTATTTTTTCACCCATCCACCTGCACCTTGCACCCACCATCCACCTTGTGCTTTGTCGATCCAACGACTCGCGAAGGTACTTTGAATTTCGGCCTGCCACTCAGGATGACCGTTTGCCGTTGCAATTTCTTGATACAACTTTTTGCGATCTGCATTCTCAGCAGCCACGACACCATTCAACGCTGCTCTGTCTTTGAGCGGAACAGCATTCGCATCACGCACTGTCACCATGCCATCTTTGGTTAATCCAATCGCACCACTAGCATAATGTGTAGCAAGCTGTGCATGACGTGCCTGCATACTGCCTTTAATAGCCGAAATTGCTGGGGTATTCACCTCTAAATCTGCGGCGGCCACCACCACTTGGCTGGCCAAGATTGCTACTAGTAACAACGCGCTGAATAATATTTTTTTCATCATCATTCCTTTAATTCAATTATGTATTTTGCTTACACTTAAACTACGGCTTCAATTTACTGTCGCTCTATTCTATTGCGGTTCAACAACATTCACACTTGGCTTCTCAGCGCCATTTTTAAGCTGCCATACATCGTCAATAATCTTGTCGGCAGCTTTTTCTGCGGCAGCTGCCGGAAAATAAATATTAATGGTGACGCAAGCGGGTAAAACGCATGCCAATACCAAGGCGATCGACCAGTTTTTCATTACCTATCCTTTATCATTGAATATATTGCATTAAACCACTTTAAATTCACTACGTTTGTTTAACAATTTACATGCGCTAACGCACCATATCACTAAGTGCTAAATAACTAAGCGCAAAATAATTAAGTGCTAACGCTCCTACAAATTAAGTGCTAACGTACTACAGCCTTACTATTGCCATCAATCACGCGCTCGATACGTGCAACCAGCTCGCTCCAGCCTACCGTCTGATTGTACCCCATCACCGTAATCGCGGGGATGCCACTTCCTTTAACGATAATGTACCCATGTGCGGTTGACTCCACCCCGCCCATTTCGCATACATCATTACGCAAGCGGCAACTCATCCCCATTTTCCCGTAATTAAACTGCTCAAAAAAGCGCAAGAAACTACGCTGTACCGCTGCTGCCGCGCCACCGGCACCTAATGCCGAGATATTCTCTACCGCACGTTGCGATATCTTTTTTGGGTACTTGCCTGGGCTGCTCTGTATGCGCGCATCAAAAGCCACTGGTTTCCAGTTTTGCAGCTCTAGGCCTTTAATATCCCCATCCAGCTTACCTTCAATCGCACCGAATGAAAAAGTACGTGTCAACGCGCCTAGCTCCAAGTTTCTTAAGGCAATATCCGCATTCAATTTTGGCGCTATGCCCAATGGTGTACGCATGGTTAACTTAGTTACCGTCGCTGTGCCATCAAATACATTAAGCACCACACTACCATCAGTCGTTAGTATGCCACTGTTGTACGTCACCAATGGTATTTGTGCCGAAGCCTTACCCTGCATGCGCGGTAGCTTAAGTTGCACACTAAAGTCTTCCATCGAGATTGGTTCCAAATCGGCACTCAGATGCCAAAACCACTCATTTTGCAAGCGTGCGGCAGATAAATTAGATAAGTTAAGTGCGCCATCTAGTATTGGTAATCGAATATGACTTGCAGTGACAGAGTAACGATTCACCTCAGCATTTATTTCGGTTTTGCCCAGCGGCAAGTTCAGCAAACTTCCGCGCGTGTAGCGCAAACTAACTGGATTCGATGCCTCATAACTCCATGGAATATTTGCATCAAGCTGATAAAACGCAAACTTATTATTCATGTCCACAATATCAACATCATTCAATTGCAAGTGAAATGACTGCAACGCTGTCTCTTTGACTTTCAACACTAATGTGGCAATACCATCAATCGACGCATTATTAAAAGCAGTGTTACCTAACAATGGTTTAAACAACAATGGGTAAGCCGCGCCCAGATTGAGTTTAGGCAGGTTAGCATTTAAGTCTAACAACTTAAAATCACTGAGGCGTACAGTACCATCCGCATCCATCTCACCCACACGGTTAATTTTCACATGCGCCTGATTCACCTCAAGCCTATCGTCACGCAACGTGCCAACTGCCTGTAGTGTATGGCCGCCACTTTCGATATAAAAAGGCTGCCAATAGACCTCACCCGCTTGCCAATCCACCTTGGTTTTCCATTGCCAGCCTTGCACTTCACGTTTTAATGCAACACTGATACTACCATTCAACTTCTCGGCGGCGTGGAGCCCAGCATCATCACTAAAACTTCCACCTTTGATAAAGAGGCTTGCGTCAACTTCTGGCTGATTACGATGAAATAATTGGTTGATATTCAGATTAAACGGCAAATCGATATGGGGGCTTTTGAGGCGGCCGTTATCACAGCGCACCGCTTTTATGCTGTACGGTATCGGCAGATTACAGCTCAGCTCAAACTGCGTCCAAACCTCTTGCTTGCTCTGTGTCTCGTCGCCTGTAGGCTTTTCTGTAGGTTTAAATGCAGCATGTAAGCTAACGCTAGGGCTGGTTTGATTCAGCTGTATTTTTAATGCCACGTCTTTAGCATCACCAAGCGTATGCTCAAGATGTGCAACGCTGATAGAAACTTCAGAGACCGCATGCGCAACCATGCTATAGCCGATGAAACAACAAACACTGGCGATGCGGCAAAGCACATTCATAGAAGTGCGTTCATTGACAGAGCTACGAGGGATAAACACCTGTAGAGAGGTAACGGTCACCTCGATCGCAGATGATGCTCACAATCACTGCATTTTCTACGCGTTTAGATAATTGTAAAGCCGCATATAAAGCACCGCCAGATGATATACCTGCGAAGATGCCTTCCATTGTTGCGAGTTTGCGCGTGGTTTCTTCTGCATGTTTTTGGCTCACATAAATCAGTTCATCTACCGCGTTCGCATTATAAATTTTAGGCATGTATTCTTGTGGCCATTTACGAATACCTGGGATTTGTGCCCCCTCCTCGGGCTGCACCCCCACAATTTGAATGTTAGGATTTTGCTCTTTTAAAAAGCGTGAGGTTCCCATGATTGTACCTGTCGTCCCCATGCTAGACACAAAATGTGTGACTTGGCCTGCAGTATCGCGCCAGATTTCAGGACCAGTACCTTCATAATGTGCTAATGGGTTGTCTGCATTACCAAACTGGTCAAGCACAATGCCTTCCCCCTCAGCCTGCATTTTCATCGCAACATCACGCGCTAATTCCATACTGCCATCTTTTGGCGTTAACACTAATTCCGCACCATAAGCTTTCATACTTTGGCGGCGCTCTATGCTTTGATTGTCTGGCATCACTAAAATCATTTTATAGCCACGCATTGCCGCTACCATTGCTAGGGCAATGCCAGTATTACCACTGGTTGCTTCGATTAAAGTATCGCCAGGTTTGATATCCCCACGTGCTTCCGCACGCGCAATCATCGAGTAGGCCGGTCTATCCTTGACTGAACCAGCTGGGTTATTGCCTTCGAGCTTCAATAAAATAGTGTTACTGGTTTTACCCGCCATGCGCTGCAATTTAACTAATGGCGTGTTCCCGACAAAGCTGTCTATGGTTTTGTACATTCAATCACTTCTCTAAATACTTAATCTGTGTTGTTCTATTAGACAGATTTTTTGCTGTTTAATTTAAGTAAATATATGGCGTAAGCACCGAAACCGATAAATGCAATCAATGACATCTGCGGAATAGTGAGTCCGATGAAAGTCCAATCAATCGCTGCACAATCACCAGTGCCTTTGAACACAAGCGTCAACGCTTTTTCTAAAGGAAAATTTTCAAACATATAGTCAAAACCCACACCACAGTCCGCAATCATTTCTTCTTTGTGCGCTTGTATCCACCAATGACGAACAGCAACGCCCGCACCACCAATAGCTGTTAAAACTTGTAAGATTGACTGTAGCTTTAAACATTTAGGCACGATAGCCGCTACTAAAAACAGAACTCCTAACGACATAAACACTATCCGTTGTGAAATACATAATGGGCAAGGCTCAAGGCTGTATCGCGTTTGTATCCACAACGCCAGCCCGACCAATCCAAAACATTTCAAAAAACCAATGAAGTAGCCTGTGCGACCGATAAGAATTTTATTTAGCATGATGTCCGTCACGATATAATCTTAAAAAATCATTTTAACGGATTAAGCTCATTTTGACAGACTTCGCCGCAAATTTATCTCAAGAAGCAAACACTAAAGTGCTGTCTGTCAGCGAACTTAACCGTATGGCAAAAAGCGTCCTTGAGCAAAGCTTCCCGTTATTTTGGGTTTCTGGTGAAGTTTCTAACTTTACACGCGCCGCTAGTGGCCATTGGTATTTTTCACTCAAAGATGCAGGCGCACAAGTGCGTTGTGTCATGTTTAAAGGCCGTAATAGCTACGTAGACTTCACCCCGCGCGAAGGCGATAAAATCGAAGCACGTGCTACAGTGACTTTATACGAAGCACGTGGCGACTTCCAACTGACTGTAGAATTTGTGCAACGTGCGGGCTTGGGCGCTTTATTTGAAGCTTTTGAAAAGCTGAAGAGAAAACTTAGCAACGAAGGTTTATTTGATGCTGGCATTAAACGCGCCATCCCTAAGCATCCCAAACAGATTGGCGTAGTCACCTCCCCTGATGCAGCAGCATTAAGGGATGTTCTCACCACACTTAAACGCCGCATGCCCAATATCCCGATTATTATTTACCCCACTCCAGTGCAAGGCAAAGGTGCGGCAGAACTCATTGCTAACGCAATCAACACCGCACATGAACGTGCCGAATGTGATGTGCTGATTATTTGTCGAGGGGGTGGCAGTATCGAAGATTTATGGCAATTTAATGAAGAAATTGTCGCGCGCGCAATTGCTCACTGTCGCATCCCCACCATTAGCGGGGTTGGTCATGAAACAGACTTTACCATCTGCGACTTTGTCGCTGATATTCGCGCCGCAACCCCAACGGCAGCAGCAGAACTAGCAACCCCTTCACGAGAAGCAATATTCAATTACACCAACCAATTAAAGCTACAGTTGGCAAAAAACATGCAATTTGTACTTAACCAGAAATCGCAAGCCTTAGATTATTTGGCGCGCAGACTGGTTTCACCGTCACAGCAAATTGCGCAGCAAAAGACTCAAGTCACGCAACTAGCTTACCGCCTCAACAATATCATGAGCCAACAATTACAACGCAAGCAACAAATCCTGCTACGCCTCAATCAAAACCTGCAGCACTTAAATCCACAGGCGGTACTCACACGCGGTTATGCCTTTGTACAAGATCAATCTGGGCATATTATTAGCACAAGCCAGCAACTAAAAAATGGCGATGAAGTCACGCTTACATTTGGTACTGGTTCAGCAGAAGCCAATATTACAAAAACTAAGCACTAGATTAATCTTTTTTCAATCAAAACAAATAGAAATTGATTGGTTTACAATAAAAATTGGCTGATAATAACCAACTTAATTATTGACGCTTATTAACACACCATGTCTTCCGCCTCTGGTAATCACACCAATCGCTCAGCACTTACACTTGCCGCACTCGGCGTCGTTTTTGGCGATATTGGTACAAGCCCGCTTTATACCCTTAAAGAAGTGTTTTCTGTAGGCGTGCATCCAGTACCCCTCTCTGAAGTCAATATGTTCGGTATCCTGTCGCTCATCGTTTGGGCGCTCATCTTAGTTGTATCTATCAAATATGTCGCGTTTATCATGCGTGCAGACAACCGTGGGGAAGGCGGCATTATGGCGCTACTCGCACTGGCCAGTCGCAATGTTGCCAATGATGAAAAAAAACAGCGCAATATTATGCTGTTAGGCATTCTAGGGGCTTGTATGTTTTATGCCGATGGCATCATCACCCCCGCGATCTCAGTATTATCTGCAGTAGAAGGCTTGGAAGTCTCCGCACCAGTGTTGCATCCGTTGATATTACCAATCACCCTCATCGTATTATTCCTCTTATTCTGGGCACAAAGCAAAGGCACAGCATTAGTAGGCGCTTTTTTTGGGCCAATCATGTTACTGTGGTTTAGCACTTTAGGCATATTAGGTATTCATGGCATCATGCAGTATCCAACCATACTCAACGCCCTCAACCCTATTTACGCCATTCACTTTTTCCAGCTAAGTCCGTGGATTGCTTTTGTGGCATTAGGTGCCGTTGTGTTAGCCGTCACAGGGGCTGAAGCGCTATATGCGGACATGGGGCATTTTGGTCGTTTCCCGATTCGGATGGCTTGGTTTGGCTTCGTATTACCCGCACTAATCTTAAACTACTTTGGGCAAGGTGCGCTCATTCTTAAAAACCCAGAAACAGTTAAAAATCCATTCTATTTATTAGCACCAGAGTGGATGCTATTTCCACTGATTATTCTGGCAACCATGGCCGCAGTCATTGCGTCACAGGCAGTCATTACGGGCGCATTCTCAGTTTCTCGCCAAGCGTTACAGTTAGGTTTTTTACCGCGCATGCACGTGACACACACATCAGAAAGCCAGCAAGGGCAAATTTATATGCCGCGCGTCAACTGGGGGCTAATGCTGGCAGTCATGGTACTAGTGGTTGGCTTTGGCTCATCAGGTGATTTGGCTGCCGCTTACGGCATCGCCGTGACAGGCGATATGATTATCACCACATTGCTTGCTGGGATTGTGTTCCACTACTTGTGGGGCTGGAGCAAACTACGCACTGGCGCACTGATTACCATCTTTTTGACAGTTGATGTCGCATTCTTCAGTGCGAACGTACTCAAGATTCCAGATGGCGGCTGGGTACCACTGATTATTGGCGTCATCATTTTTACCCTCATGATTACCTGGAAAACCGGTCGCAGCATGCTCTACAAGCATCTTAAAAATGAGGCAATGGCCCTTGATCCATTTATTGAGGCAATTAGTGCACACCCCCCTACCCGCGTAGAAGGCACAGCGCTATTTATGACGCCTAACCCAGACGGTGTGCCACATGCCATGTTGCATAACCTAAAACACAATAAAGTGCTGCATGAAAAAGTAGTCATCCTCACGGTAAAATTTTTAGACTTTCCTCGCACCTTGCCAGCTGACCGTATCAGCGTTGAAGTACTACCGCATGAGTTTTACCGCGTGACCGTTCAGTATGGATTTAAAGACGAGCCAGATTTACCAAGAGACTTAGCTCTTTGCGCTGAGAAAGGCTTAGTGCTGGAAGAAATGGATACCTCTTACTTTATCGGTAAAGAAATCTTACTCGCGCACGCATCGTCAGAAATGGCTTATTGGCGTAAGAAAATCTTTATTGGTCTTTTCCGTAGCGCAGAAACGATTACCAATCAATTTAAATTGCCACCCAACCGTGTAGTTGAACTCGGGACACAAGTTACTTTCTAATGATAAGCTAAGAAATAAATTCAAAATCTCAACCTGCTTCACGACTAACGGATTGGATTCAACCAAATGGCATATGATGCGTTAGTCTATTGTGCAAAGCATCACTAACGGATTAATAAAAATGACGTCTTTATTTAAATTAAAAGAATTATTTAACCTAAAGCAATCCGGCCTTCTCATTTCAGCCATGCTCATCAGCTACTTAACGGGCTGTGCCACTACAACACAAGACAGTGTATCTGGGGTAAAACGGACGCAATTATTGTTACTGCCGGAATCACAGGTCACAAGCATGTCAACACAAGCCTACACCCAAACACTGCAAGAAGCTGAAAAGAAAAAGACCCTTAACGCGAACAAAACACAACTTGAACGCGTGCGAAAAATATCTAATCGCCTCATTGCACAAGTTGGTGTGTTCAGGTCTGATGCTAAGCAGTGGAAATGGGAAGTCAATGTAGAAAACAATGACGAACTGAATGCTTACTGTATGCCCGGCGGAAAAATCATGGTGTACACAGGGTTGATTGATAAACTTAAAACTACGGATGATGAGTTAGCCGCAGTGATTGGCCATGAAATTGCCCATGCCCTTCGTGAACACGGCCGCGAACGGATGTCACAAGCGTATGTGCAGCAATTTGGTTTACAGGCACTAGGCGTCTTAATATCAAGCAGTGCTGGTGCAACTGTTGGCAATGCCTCCATGCAAGCCGCAAACATGGGCTCGCAACTATTTTTTGCACTGCCTAACGGGCGTGAGCAAGAACGAGAATCTGACAGAATTGGCCTAGAGCTTGCCGCACGAGCTGGCTACAACCCAGATGCAGCAGTCACCCTATGGCAAAAAATGGATGCACAGGGTGGAGCAAAACCACCGGAGTTTCTTAGCACTCACCCTGCCAGTGCTAATCGTATTGCAGAGTTACGCGCATTGGCACCTAAAGTAAAGCCTCTTTACGAAGCTGCCAAAAAACAATAATCAATACCGTTAGAATACCCGCGAAGCGCGCAGTGTAAGTTGTGCGCTTTATTTTTGGGCTATTCTCCTGTTTGAGTTAAAATGTCGCATTCATTTATTTACCCACTTATTCAAATTCAATAGAGACTTTTATGGATCCACGTCAAAGTATTATCGAAGCCGCGTTTGAAGATCGCGCTAACATCAACCCAGGCAATGCATCTGCTGAAATCAAATCGACTGTAGCTTCTGTGCTTGCAGATTTAGACAGCGGCACATTGCGCGTTGCTAGTCGTATCGCTGATACACAACAATGGGAAACACACCAATGGTTGAAAAAAGCCGTGTTGCTTTCATTCCGTCTGAAAGACAACGAGTTAATGGACGATGGCGTCACTAAATACTTTGATAAAGTGCCTCCAAAATTCGCAGATTACACTGAAGAAGACTTCAAAGCAGGCGGCTTCCGCGTAGTGCCTAATGCAATCGTACGCCGTGGCTCATTCATCGGTAAAAACGCAGTATTGATGCCTTCATACGTCAACATCGGCGCTTACGTGGGCGAAGGTACGATGGTAGACACATGGGCAACTGTAGGTTCATGTGCACAAATCGGTAAAAACGTACACTTATCTGGTGGTGTAGGTATCGGCGGCGTTTTAGAACCAGTACAAGCTGGCCCAACCATCATTGGTGACAACTGCTTTATCGGCGCGCGCTCTGAAGTGGTCGAAGGCGTTATCGTTGAAGACAACTGCGTAATCTCTATGGGCGTTTACATCGGCCAATCAACCAAAATTTACGACCGCGAAACAGGCGAAGTATTCTATGGTCGCGTTCCAGCTGGTTCAGTAGTAGTTTCAGGCAACTTACCATCAAAAGACGGTAGCTACAGCCTGTACTGTGCAGTCATCGTGAAGAAAGTGGACGCAAAGACATTGGGTAAAGTAGGTATTAACGAATTACTTCGTGGTATCTAAATTTAGATAAAAATGCTTACGCTTTATGGCATTCCCAATTGCAACACCGTAAAAAAAGCCCGTACATGGCTAGATGAAAACGGTGTTGCCTACACGTTTCATGATTTCAAAAAGTCAGGCATTGACGCAACTACAATTGCCCAATGGCTGACGCAATACCCTTGGGAAAAACTCATCAACCGCGCAGGTTTAACTTGGCGCGGGCTCGATGAAGCAACCAAATCCAGCATTACCGATAACACTGCTGCCTCGGCACTCATGCAAGCTAAAACCTCAGTCATCAAACGCCCGATTTTAGTCAATGACCATCAAATCATAGGATTAGGCTTTGATGAAACTTTATACAGAGAAACCTTCCTACCATGAGCAAAACTTTAGAGTTAGCCATCGACCTCCTACAACGCCAATCTAACACACCGTTAGATGCAGGTTGCCAAGAGCTGATGATTTCACGCCTGGAGCCACTGGGCTTCAAAATCGAGCGTATGCGCTTTGGTGACGTTGATAACTTTTATGCACGCCGCGGCACAACAGCCCCGCTACTGGTGTTTGCCGGTCATACCGATGTAGTGCCAACCGGCCCGTTAGATAAATGGCATACCCCGCCGTTTGAGCCTACCATTCAAGATGGTATGCTCTATGCGCGTGGCGCGGCAGATATGAAAACCTCGTTAGCTGCATTTATCACCAGCATTGAAGCCTTTGTGGCAGAAAATCCAAATCATCAAGGCTCTATTGGCCTGCTGATCACCTCGGATGAGGAAGGCATTGCAGTAAACGGTACAGTTAAAGTGGTAGAGGCACTTAAAGCACGCGGTGAAATGATTGATTACTGCATCGTAGGCGAGCCCACCAGCAATAAAAAAGTGGGCGACATGATTAAGAACGGACGTCGCGGTTCACTCTCTGGCAACCTAGTAGTGAAAGGTATCCAAGGCCACATTGCTTACCCGCACTTGGTCAAAAACCCAATTCACTTGGTCGCCCCAGCGATTAAAGACATGGTGGAAACCGTTTGGGACAACGGTAACGAATACTTCCCGCCAACATCTTGGCAGATATCCAACATGAATGGCGGCACAGGTGCAACCAATGTAGTGCCCGGCGAAGTAGATATTTTATTCAATTTCAGGTTCTGCCCTGAGCTAAATGGCGCAGGCAGTACAGAGCAAAACTTAAGAAGTCGTGTACATGCGATTTTAGATAAGCACGAATTAGAGTACACCCTAGAGTGGGAATACTCTCCACCTTACATCACACCACGCGGCAATCTGGTAGAGGCAATTTCAAGTGCAATCGAACAGGCTTATGGCGTTACGCCAGAACTGTCCACCACAGGCGGCACTTCAGACGGACGCTTTATTGCTGATATATGCAAACAAGTCATTGAGTTTGGTCCGTTAAACGCAACCATTCACAAACTGAATGAATGTGTCGGTGTTGCAGATATCGAGCCATTAAAAGAAACTTATCAATTAACCATGGAAAAGCTCTTGAAATAGCGCGCTGAACAGGTGGTACTTTAATTCAGGGGGCGGTTTAATTCAGATAGCACTTTGAATTAAAGACTGCTGGAATTCAAAGCTGCCGATTTAGACACTAGATACAACTGCTGACAAAATAATGACTTACAATCAAGAAACCACCGAACTGTTGACGATCCGTGACTGGCTAAGATTTGCTGTGAGTCAATTTGAAGCCTCCGATATTTTTTACGGTCACGGTACCGATAACAGTTACGATGAAGCAGTTTGGCTCATCATGCGGGCACTACACTTGCCACTTGATACGCTTGATAACTTCATGGATGCAAAACTCACCAATAGCGAGCGTAACAAGCTTGCCAGCTTTATTGAGCAGCGCATCACCAAACACACCCCTACTGCCTACCTGCTGAAGGAGGCTTGGTTGCAAGGCTTTAAATTCTATGTCGATGAGCGCGTGCTGATTCCGCGCTCATTTATCGCAGAGTTATTAGTCAATGATGGTCTCTCCCCTTGGATTGAATATCCGGAGTTAATCAACAATGCAGCGGACATCTGTACCGGTAGTGGTTGCTTAGGTGTGCTTTTAGCAGATGCTTACCCAGATGCCGCAATAGATGTGATTGATATTTCGCAAGATGCAATTGATGTATGCAACATCAACATTAATAGTTACGGCTTACAAGAGCGCATTACCGCCATTAAATCTGACATGTTTAGCCAGCTAAAAGGCAAGCAATACGACCTAATCATTAGCAATCCACCTTACGTAGATGCACCATCGATGGAGGCGTTACCTGCAGAATATCGCAATGAACCACAGCTAGCCCTTGGTAGCGGCGTGGCTGGGTTGGATCATACGCACACACTATTACGTGAGGCTGCACAGTACCTGACTGAAGACGGTGTGCTGGTGGTTGAAATTGGCCATAACCGTGAGGCAGTTTTAGATGCTTACCCACACCTACCTTTTACTTGGCTAGAAGTCTCTTCTGGTGATGCCTTTGTATTCCTGCTCACACGTGACCAATTAGTTGCGCTTGAACAATAGCTAAAACGGATATGACAGCGATGTAGCACCTGTTACATCGTTGATTCAAGGTCCGCACTGACAATCTCTGACATCATCTAGACACAGGACACGTGTGCAATGCAAGGTATGGTTCAGAATAAACACGCTCAGTCACACATTGCGATTATAATTCTTTAATATTCGTATTATCCCAAACATACGAATCTTCTGTGATGCGAATATTAAGCCGAGATTCCATGGCGGCTTAAATAGCACAAACAGCCACATAACTACCAGCAAGGTTAACCCATTTTGAACGACACCCCAATTATCAGCTGGCAAGAAGCCGGCAAAACCAAAACCAGTGTATGGCATTCTGAAAATGCAACGCCTGCACCAAAAAAAGTACAGGTTGCAGACGACACGATTAAAGCTGACGCCGCATATAAGCTATGTTGCGAAGGCACAGCACTATTGTGGCGAGGGGATTTTCAAAATGCAAAACAACTGATGCAGGCCATCTCACGCAGAATTGATCGCCCAGGTAAAAAACCAAAAAAGGCACCGGCCAACATGACCGAGGCATTTCACCTGCATCGCCAAGCACAATCACAAAAAGCCCGTATTTTGGGTATGCTCTTAATTGAGGTGAGCATTGGCCATCATATCAATCTACGCCGCGCGCCTGACGTCAAAGCCGCCTGCGAGCATGCTTACGGCAAAAGCACACAGTCATTTGTGGTGTCTTTGCGTGAAATTCTAGGTTTAATCGGCGCCTACGAGTGGAGCAAAAATGGCGTAGAAATTAACGCCATCAACAATAAAATCTACCCAAGCTACGGTGTATTCTCACCGATTCGTGGTGAGTATCTAACATTGGTAGATACCGCACCATTACCTACCCCATGCAACACAGCATTTGATATTGGTACTGGTACTGGCGTCCTAGCTGCAATACTGGCTAACCGTGGTGTAAAAACTGTTATCGCAACCGATAATGCACAACGCGCATTAGACTGCGCACAAAAGAATATCAATCAGCTAGAAATGAAAAATGCAGTGACTGTTGTGAATGCAAACCTGTTTCCAGATGCGTCACACGGTAAAGCTGATTTAATTGTATGTAATCCACCATGGTTACCAGCAAGACCAAGCTCTGTACTGGAATCAGCCATCTATGATGAAAACAGCCAAATGTTAAAAGGCTTTTTAAACGGTCTTAAAGCACATTTAAACGACCATGGTGAAGGTTGGCTGATACTTTCAGACTTCGCAGAACACTTAGGCTTAAGAACGCGTGATGAGCTGCTAACGTGGGTCAGCATAGCGGGGTTGAAAGTGATTGACAGGATGGACACCAAAGCATCCCACAACAAAACACTGGATGCTAGCGACCCACTACACACGGCAAGAAAAGCTGAAGTGACCTCATTGTGGCGCTTAGCTAAGGCTTAATGGCGAAACCTTAAATTCATTACATATCAGGTGAAAATTGCAGTCACCAAAATAAAAATGGCTAAAGATTTCTCTTTAGCCATTTTTATTCTAGGCAGTCTAACTATCACTATACTTAACGCTTAGCCACGCCCGCGATTTCTATCACTCTTCTTCTGCATCTGTGGCGCACCTAAATCACTACTTTGTCTTACACGGCGGTTAGTAGCCGGTTTTCTTGCGACAGGTTTCTTTGCCGCTGATCCACGTACAGAATCTGATTTACCACGATACCCTCTAGCTTCACCTTCAGCCGCATCGCGCGGAGGTCTATCTAAAGCACTCACACGTTGTTTACGTACTTTAGGTGTAAACACTGCGGTAGCTTTTAATTTCTCACGCTGTGTTAATTGGCGCAATGGTGCCTTAGGCACGGGCAAATCTGCCCACTCTAATAAACCAACCACCTCTTTTTGTTCTAACTTAAGCATCTTGCCGCGTTTTACGCGTGGTGGCAGATTTACCGGGCCAAAGCGCACGCGCATCAAGCGGCTCACTGGCAGTTGGAATGCTTCAAATAGCCTACGCACCTCACGGTTACGGCCTTCACGTAAAATCACTTGATACCAGTGATTTGCACCCTCGCCACCTTGTGGGATGATGCTATCAAAGTTAGCAGGGCCATCTTCCAGCTCAATACCTTCTTTTAACTGTGCAATTTGACCTTCGGTCAATTCGCCAAAAATACGTACTGCATACTCACGCTCAACTTCATAACGTGGATGCATGAAGCGATTTGCCAACTCACCAGATGTCGTGAATATTAATAAACCACTGGTATTCATATCCAGGCGGCCAATAGCAATCCATTTACCGTGTTTTACCTTAGGCAACTTATCAAACACGCTAGCACGACCTTCTGGGTCGTCCTGACTCACGATTTCACCTTCAGGTTTATGGTAGATCAGCACTTGCGGTAACTCAGGCTCAAACGGCAGACGCAATGGACGGCTATCTAAACGCACAACATCATGCTCAGTCACCCCTGCACCAACTTCGGCAACTTTTCCGTTCACGGTCACACGGCCACTTGCAATCAACTCTTCCATATCGCGACGAGAACCTAAGCCTGCTAATGCCAAGAGCTTGTGCAAGCGCTGTGTAGGTGCTGCAGGCGCGTCTGGATCCGCAGCAAGCGGGGTAAAATTGGTGGTTGGTCTGCGTACTGGACGTTGCGGATCGCGTTGTTGCTTAAAAGGACGTGCCATGATAATTCGCTAATTTGATTGAATGTTGCAATTTTACCGCAGATAAAGTAATTCGCAGTAGATAAAATACATTTATCGCCAGTCATGGCGAGGGTAGTCACACCCTAATTCGCTCAATTAAGTCTTGCCGGGATTAAGATTGGACGACTTTTGTTCTATTGACAATCTAATCTGCGATAAAGACGTCACCAAGTTTGTTACGTTGCTTTGGCTAAGCATCAGCCTTCACAAAGGCTTCCATGGGTGGCAACTCTTCCAAAGAGCGCAAGTTGAAGTCATTCAAAAAATGCTTAGTCGTTGCGTATAAAGAGGGGCGTCCCGGTACCTCACGTTGTCCTACCACGTCCACCCAATCACGCTCCTGCAACTGACGCATCACATTGGGGTTAACTGCTACGCCACGAATCTCTTCAATATCTCCGCGCGTCACAGGCTGACGATATGCGATAATCGCGAGTGTTTCCATCACAGCTCGCGAATATTTCACCTGCTTCTCTGGGTGAAGACGCATCAAATAAGTCGTATATTTTTCCCGCGCCTGGAAGCGATAGCCAGAAGCTACCTGCACCAGTTCCATCGTACGCTCTGCCCAGTCCTGCTTTAACTCATCCAGCAACATACGCAGGGTAGCACGCTCCATACGCTCACCAAACAAACGCAACATATCATCCAAAGACAAAGGCTGATGCGAAGTAAGCAATGCCACCTCAAGCACATCTTTTAATTCACGAATATTCCCGGTTTCACTCATCGCTGTTGATTTGTACATATATGGGGGAAAACGCTTGTTGCTGCGTTATACGCAACAAACCTTCGCGCGCAAGCTCTAGGATAGCGAGAAAACACACCACTAGTTTAGGAATACCATCATGGGCAATATCAAACAGTTCGGTAAACTCTAGCATCCGTGCAGATTGCAAGCGCCGTAAAATCAGGCTCATGTGCTCACGTACAGAAAGCTCGGCACGCCCTATTTTATGATGCTGAAAATGACTAGCGCGCTTAAGTACATTGCGCCAAGCATCAGTCAACTCATCCAAGCTGACTTCCGGTGGCTTGACTAAAGTAATTTTCTCAAAATAAGCACTGGCAACACTAATACCGTCACCCAGCTTGGGCATTTCATCCAAGCGCTGTGCAGCGAGCTTAATCGCCTCATACTCCATCAAGCGCCTGACCAACGCTGCACGGGGGTCATCTTCCTCAGCGACTTCTGCGGGCTTAGGTAATAACATACGTGATTTAATTTCAATCAGCATTGCTGACATCAGCAGATAATCCGCGGCCAGTTCCAGCTTGATCGCACGCATTTTTTCGACATATTCCATGTACTGGCGCGTTAGATCCGCCATCGGAATATCTAAAATATCTAAGTTGTGCTTACGAATTAAATACAGCAATAAATCTAACGGACCCTCAAAAGCGTCTAGATAGACTTCCAGCGCGTCAGGTGGGATGTACAAATCCTTTGGAAGGACTGTAAACTCCTCACCCTTAATTTTTGGATTACGCTGAACCTCTATCACCATAGCGTGTTAGCTGTAATTCAACCCCATCGCATCACGCACATCACGCATCGTTTCACGTGCAAGCTTTCTTGCGCGCTCACAACCTTCGGCCACGATATTTTTCACCAAGGTTGGGTCTTCTGCATACTGTGCTGCGCGCTCTTGAATTGGCTTCAGTTCTTTCAACACGCCTTCAATCACTGGCGTTTTACACTCAATACAGCCAATGCTCGCGCCTCTACAGCCAGCCTGCACCCAATCTTGGGTAGATTTGTCTGAATAGATTTCATGCAACTGCCATACTGGGCATTTAGCCGGATCACCTGGATCGGTGCGGCGGATACGCGCTGGGTCTGTCGGCATGGTCTTGATTTTCTTTGCCACACTATCAACATCTTCACGCAATGAAATCGTGTTGTTATACGATTTAGACATTTTCTGGCCATCTAAACCTGGCATTTTTGAGGCTGGTGTCAGTTTGTAATCTGGCTCAATCAATATCATTTTGCCGCCGCCCTCGAGGTAACCTAGTAGGCGCTCTTTATCACCCATGCTCATGCCTTGTTGCTCTTGTATCATGGCACGTGCGGTTTCTAGCGCCTCTTCATCCCCACTTTGTTGGTAAGCGGTGCGCATTTCCTGATATAACGCACCACGTTTACTACCTAGTTTTTTAATCGCCGCTTCGGCTTTTTCTTCAAAACCTTTTTCTTTACCATAAATATGGTTAAAGCGACGTGCAATTTCACGTGTAAATTCAATATGCGGAATTTGGTCTTCACCCACTGGCACTTGGGTTGCCTTGTAGATTAAGATATCGGCACTTTGTAGTAGCGGATAACCTAAGAAACCATAGGTAGAAAGGTCTTTGCTTGAAAGCTTTTCCTGCTGATCTTTATAAGTTGGTACGCGCTCTAACCAACTCAATGGCGTGATCATAGATAACAGTGTATGCAACTCTGCATGCTCTGGCACACGAGACTGGATAAAGATAGTTGCGCTTGCTGGGTCCACGCCAGCCGCTAGCCAGTCGATGACCATTTCCCATACGCTTTCTTCAATCACTTCCGGGGTATCATAATGCGTAGTCAAAGCATGCCAGTCAGCGACAAAAAACAAGCATTCGTGCTCATGCTGTAAGCGTATCCAGTTTTTTAGCACACCATTGTAGTGCCCTAAATGCAGATTGCCTGTAGGGCGCATGCCCGATAAAACGCGTTCTATTGCCATGTGATGAAAAACCCTAA
>CAZZDN010000014.1:0-22446 GCA_964652655.1 uncultured Methylotenera sp. | reverse complement strand
TTCGTCCAGACACGGTTTTAGCCTCTGTGATGTTTGTCAATAATGAAATCGGCGTGATTCAGGATATCGAAGCCATCGGCAACATCTGCCGTGAAAACAACGTGATTTTCCACGTGGATGCAGCCCAGGCCACCGGCAAGGTACACATCAATCTGGAAAAGCTGCCGGTTGACCTGATGAGTTTCAGTGCCCACAAAACGTATGGCCCCAAAGGTATCGGCGCTTTATATGTACGCCGTAAACCGCGGATCCGTATCGAAGCGCAAATGCACGGCGGCGGTCATGAGCGTGGCATGCGCTCAGGAACTTTGGCGACGCACCAGATTGTCGGCATGGGTGAAGCGTTCCGCATTGCCCGTGAAGAAATGGATGCAGAAAACGAACGTATCCGTCGCCTGCGTGACAAACTATTACATGGTTTGCAGGAAATTGAAGAGGTTTATGTGAACGGTGACCTGGAACATCGCGTACCGCATAACCTGAATATCAGCTTCAATTATGTGGAAGGTGAGTCATTGATCATGGCAGTCAAGGATATTGCGGTATCCAGCGGCTCTGCCTGTACCTCAGCCAGCCTGGAGCCTAGTTATGTACTGCGTGCACTGGGCCGCAGCGATGAACTGGCGCACAGCTCGATCCGTTTTTCAATCGGCCGCTTCACGACTGAAGAAGATGTGGACTACACGATCAAACTGATGAAGAGCAAGATCGGTAAGTTGAGAGAGTTGTCGCCGTTATGGGAGATGTTTAAAGAGGGGATTGATTTGTCCAAAGTTGAATGGGCAGCCCATTAAAAACTCATGCTTTGTCCGCTGGGCGTTGTTAGCTGGCGGCTCATTTAGAAAACTAAATGTCGCCACCATCTGCCTAGCCCAACGAACAAATCACTGAGTTTTAGGTAAAGTTAAATTGTTGAGATGAATTAAAAGGCGAAGCAAAATCAAGACGGCAAGCCGCAGACAGTACAAATAGTACGGCAAGGCTTGCCAACGCAGAGTTTGCGAGTCGTTTTAATTCACATTAGGAGAAGTAAAATGGCATATTCTGATAAGGTTTTAGACCACTACGAAAACCCGAGAAACGTAGGTTCTCTGGACAAGAACGACCCGCAAGTGGGTACCGGCATGGTGGGTGCGCCTGCATGCGGTGACGTCATGAAACTGATGATCAAGGTGAATGACAATGGCATCATTGAAGATGCCAAATTCAAGACCTACGGCTGCGGTTCAGCGATTGCGTCGAGCTCACTGGTGACAGAATGGCTCAAAGGCAGAACCATTGAAGAGGCTTACGCGATCAAGAACTCTGAAATCGCGGAAGAGCTGGCTTTGCCGCCGGTAAAAATCCACTGCTCAGTATTGGCAGAGGACGCGATCAAGGCCGCAGTGGCCGACATCAAGGCGAAACAGGCTGCGAAAGAAAGCGCTTAAGCGAGAGACATTTATGGCAATTACATTGACACAGAATGCGGCTACCCGCGTTGAAAAATTCCTCGCCAATCGCGGCAAAGGCATCGGTCTGCGCCTCGGCGTTAAAACCACCGGCTGCTCTGGCATGGCTTACACGCTTGAGTTCGTGGATGAAATGCAGCCGGAAGACATCGCGTTTGAAAGTCATGGCATCCAGGTTATTGTGGATCCGAAAAGCCTTGTATACATTGATGGTACCGAGCTCGACTTCACGAAAGAAGGCCTGAATGAAGGTTTCAAATTCAACAACCCGAACGTCAAGGATGAATGCGGTTGTGGTGAAAGCTTCACGGTTTAAGCGAACGCGCTATGTCCAGTGTGCAAAACGATTACTTTCAGCTTTTCGACCTGCCTGCGCAGTTTGATATCGATAAAAAACTGCTGGAAACGAATTACCGTAAAATACAATCGACAAGCCATCCCGACCGCTTCGTGAGTGCCACAGGTGCTGAAAAACTGGCCTCGATGCAACTGGCTACACACTCAAACGAGGCATACGCGACGTTAAAAAACGCCGCACGCCGAGCCAGATATCTGCTGGAACAGCATGGCATCGACGCTATAGCCGATACCAATACTGCACTGCCGATGGATTTTCTGATGCAGCAGATGGAATGGCGCGAACAGCTTGAAGATGCAAAAACGGCCAGGGATATCGCAGCACTCGAAAGTCTGCACAAAACCCTGCGTAGCGAAGCGCAAATGCTGGAAAGCGAACTTGCCCGCTTGTTTGATCATGAAAATGATTACACTGCAGCGACTGAACTGACGCGCAAACTGATTTTTATTGATAAAGTATGTGCTGACATACAGCAGGCAATCGAATATTTAGACTAGCACAGCGCAAAAGTACCTTCCCTGCTGGTCAACACATAAAACAGAACGACGCATAATATGGCATTACTTCAAATTTCCGAACCTGGCATGAGTGCCGCACCCCACCAGCACCGGCTGGCGGTAGGCATTGACCTTGGCACCACCAATTCACTGGTCGCCACGGTGCGCAGCGGCATGAGCACTGTGCTGCAGGATGACCATGGTCACTCATTGCTGCCATCGGTGGTACGTTACGCGCCGGATGGTTCAGTTGTGATCGGTCATGAAGCGCAGGCCAAACAAAGCGCAGACCCCACGAACACGATAGTTTCTGTCAAACGCTTCATGGGACGCAGCATCAACGATATTGCAGACAGAGCGCATATCCCTTACAAGTTTGTATCAGCCAGTAGCGATCAGGCTGCCAAAGTCCTGCAGATAGAAACCCGCGCCGGTCTGAAAAGCCCGGTGGAAATCTCGGCCGAAATTCTGAAATCGCTAAAAAATCGCGCAGAAAAATCATTAGGCGGCGAGCTGACAGGTGTGGTCATTACTGTACCCGCCTACTTTGACGATGCACAGCGCCAGGCCACCAAAGATGCAGCGCGTCTTGCCGGTTTGCATGTACTGCGGCTACTCAATGAACCGACTGCGGCGGCAGTGGCTTATGGTCTGGACAATGCTTCCGAAGGTAATTTTGTGATTTATGATCTCGGCGGCGGGACGTTTGATGTGTCTATCCTGCGCCTGTCCAAAGGCGTATTTGAGGTATTGGCGACAAACGGGGATTCAGCTCTCGGTGGTGATGATTTTGACCACCGCATCTATTGCTGGGTGCTGGATAAAATCCGCGAAAGCAACAAGCAGTTGGCACCGCTCACCGAAGGCGACACGCGTCTCTTGCTGACCAAGGCACGTCAGGCGAAAGAGTGGCTCACCGAAAACTTTGAAGCGCAGATCGTTTGCCGCCTGAGCAACAGCATTGTGGCGGATGTGACACTGACCGCAGACCAATTCACAGAAATCACACAGCATTTAGTGACAAAAACCCTGTCTCCGACACGCAAAGCCATGCGCGATGCCAATCTATCAATTGAAGACATTGATGGCGTAGTACTCGTTGGCGGCGCAACGCGCATGCCGCATATCCGTCACGCAGTTCAGGAATACTTCCAGCAGGAACCACTCACCAACCTGGATCCGGATAAAGTCGTAGCGCTCGGTGCCGCTATCCAGGCCAATATCCTGGCTGGCAACAAGAGCGATGATGACTTGCTGCTGCTGGATGTCACACCGTTATCACTTGGGCTGGAAACCATGGGCGGCCTGGTTGAAAAAGTGATTCATCGCAACAGTACGCTGCCGATTGCGCGTGCGCAGGAGTTCACCACTTATAAAGACGGCCAGACCGCCATGAGCATTCACGTGGTGCAAGGCGAACGTGAGCTGGTCAGTGATTGCCGCTCCCTTGCCCGCTTTGTATTGCGTGGCATTCCGCCCATGGCGGCCGGTGCGGCACGCATACGCGTGACCTTTACTGTTGATGCTGATGGCCTGCTCTCAGTTTCGGCGCGCGAACAAAGCACAGGTGTTGAAGCGCACATTGAAGTCAAACCTTCCTACGGTCTGACTGAGGATGAAATCACTGGTATGCTGAAGGCCTCCTTCGCCAGCGCCGAAGAAGACAAGAGAGCCCGTATGCTGGCTGAAGCCCGTGTCAGCGCCGGTACCATCATCAGCTCTGTGAATGCCGCGCTGGCTGTAGATGGCCACCTGATCAGCCCTGCCGAACAAGATAGCATCAAAGCGGAAGTACAACGTCTGGAAACCTTGGCTGCGGCTGATGACTCTACAGCGATCAACCAAGCGGTTGATGCCCTCAATCAAGTGACTGAGGCTTTTGCTGCAGCGCGGATGAATGCGAGCGTAAGCAAAGCACTCAGCGGTAAAGAAATCAATTCTCTGGAAATGTAAAAAATGCCACAAATTATCGTACTGCCACATGTTGAGTTATGCCCGGAAGGTGCCGCCATTGAGGCCAAAACCGGGGAGTCAATCTGCAACACCCTGCTTGAAAATGATATTGATATCGAGCATGCCTGCGATCAGGTCTGTGCATGCACCACCTGCCACGTGATTGTGCGTGAAGGCTTCAAATCATTGAATCCATCCTCTGATCAGGAAGATGACTTGCTAGATAAGGCTTGGGGACTGGAGCCAAATTCACGCTTGTCCTGCCAGGCGATGGTTGGTACGGAAGACCTTGTGATTGAGATTCCGAAATACAGTATCAACATGGCCAAAGAAGGTCACCGCTAAAATATCCAAAAGTAAAATAATCAAAAGTCAGTCAAAAAAAGAGGCCTGTTCAGGCCTCTTTTTATTTACAAAACATCATATAGCAAGATGGCTACTTACAAACCGATCGCGTTATCCATAAAACGGACTTCGCCGCTTGCCAAATCATAAATCCCGCCGACAATTGCAATCTGTTTGCCTGCCAGCATGTCCTGTATGATTTCGCTACTGTGGATGATCTCGTCCATCTGCACCTGCACGCTTAACTCACAGACCTTGGTCACAAAATCCGTATTGGAAGAATCCCGGTTTTGCAGCACACTTTTTTCAAGACGCACCGCAGGCTTGATCAGGTTGGTAATCTCACCGATATGCCCATCCTTGAAATTGTCACAGGCAGCTTTCACCGCACCGCAGCCGGTATGCCCGAGCACCACAATCAATTTGCTGCCCAGGTATTTACAGCCAAACTCCAAACTGCCGATGGCCTTATCTGAAGCGATATTACCGGCTAGGCGCACGCTGAACACATCGCCCAAAGCCTGATCAAACACCATCTCCACCGGGGCGCGCGAGTCGCTGCAGCTCAGCATCGACACAAAAGGATGCTGTTTTTCTTTCGTCATCATGACCAGATTATTCAGATCTTTATTGGCAGTCAGATTATTGGCAAAACGGTGATTGCCGTCGATCAGAATATCCAGCGCCTCGCGCGGGGTCATTTTATCGCGGTCAAGTAAAGGATGTTTGTACATGCTGCATTCCTGTTAATTTTTATAGCCGCCATTATACCTGACTGTCATATCGCCAAATGACAGTCATTACCCTTGGCTTGAGATTTTCAGGCTCTGAAGATAGCAGAGAAAAGCCTGCATCAATCTCCCGATAGCAGATACAGTTGCCCGTTCTCAATCAGTTCAGCATCATCAAGTTTTGCATGCACCTGCAGCACCCCCAGGAAATAGCGCTTGCCGGCCTGCGTCCAAGGCGCCTGACGCACCAGTTCTGTAATCTCGACGATGCCCGAATTTTCTTCATCCTGTGTCATGAACTGCGGGCTGTTTTTATCAATAAAGCGTTCTGCTGCCACTACTGCCACCTTGTCAGCTTTGCCTGTAGCTGGGTCAAATTTCCAGATAGATGCGGCATGCGGGTTATCGCCCGGATCTTCCTCTATCAGCAACTTACCATCGCCCGCTACGGTAATATTGTCAAACATCTGCGCCCCTACGTCGCGCGCATTCAGCACCACACGAATTGTACCGCCCTGTTCCGGCTGCAGCACATTATCAAAAGTTAACTGGAATAACTGGCTGCTGCCGTCAATTTTATCCGTCGTCGCAAAATAAAAAATATTCGGGTGATGCATATCCCATGCACCATCTTCCGGACGCATGAAATTGCTCACACCTGCCTTACGGCCTGCCTGCTCCAGTTCATCGCCGCTCATGGCTGAAACATCGCCCAGATCAATCAGGCTGAAGCGCTCCCCAGCCACTTTCAGCGCACTCAGCCTGCCGCCAACCAAACCGGCAAGCTCGGCCGGATTGCCACTATTACGTTTCTCACCCACGTACACGTACACCTGCCCGCCCGGGCTGTCGTCCATACCCATCACTACGGTCTTAACCCCGCTTGCTGGATTGGCAACCGCGTTTTCCCAGGCAAATTTACCAAGATGCGGCAGTTCATAACTGATACCTGCATATTCACCGGTAACGACATGTGCAAAAGCGCGGCCACCGGCTCTGTCTTCTTCACCATTCAGAAATAATCGGCCATCAAACCCCCTACCGCTCCTCGCATCATAAAATGCAGATGGCTTGGCCAGGTCTGCAGAACAGAGTCGATTAAAACTGTAAGTAGCGGCAAAGATATGCCGATGCTCATCCGGCAGCCACAGCGCCACCTTGCGGATCAAATCCCGCCCATTCACCACTTTCAAGGTATTAATATCCAGCGTCCAGTGCGAAACAAACGCGCCGCGACCTGCATGCGGCCGCAACTTACCCATATCGGACGCCAGTTCATGATTCATGAACACAGAAAGCGTGCCATCGCCATTATCCATAGCTCCCAATCCATCCGGCACACCAACCATGCGGTAACCATGATCGCCGACGCGATCACCTACATTCAGCAGCGGTGTCACCTGCCATCCCTGTTTGACCGGTTTAATCCAAGCCTGACTGGATTGGCTTTCACCTGCCAGGCCAGGCATGCTTAGCCCCAAAAAACATAAAGAAACAAAATACATGCAACGGTATATTTTCATGATCACAACCTTGTTAGTAATTATCAGCAGCATATAAAAAAGCCCGCTGCAAGAGCGGGCTATTAGGGAGAGTAGAACTTTATTTAAGTTATTAGCTTAGAACGCCCACTGACCACGGAAGCTGACCAAGTCTTCATCTTTAAGATATTTGGTACCACCAACATCGTAATGATCGAATTTGTAGTCAAATTTGGTGTGTGAGTAGTTTAACTTGAACATCACATTAGGATTAAGAATCCATTTCAGACCAGCGGTGTAAGTTTTTGCACCAGATTGGCAATTTGTCTCTGTAGCACCATTCTGTGATGACCCACCAGTAGAAGTTTCTGAACTACCAGTATCACAACTCAAGTTACCTTGGAAGCGACTACCACCACCACCACCACGGATATTTCCGTTATCAACATCATACCCCTCTACACGGAAACCAACTTCCCATGCACCCCAACCGGAGCCACCGTCCAGATCAAAGTCATTTTTAGGTTTGATTGCACCGAATGCACCTTTTTTGTAGGAATCGGCATATTTTTCACCAGTAATCAGCCACATCGCTTCAGCATACCAAACTTTAGTATCCAAATCCATTTTAGCTCTGTTTTGCCAATTAGCCTTATAGTCTGCGTTCGCGTACTCAGCTTGTATCTTAAACGGACCCTTTGCGAAAATACCCTCTAAACCATAAGCATCTGATCTAACTTTAGATGTGCTGTCTGATGTGGCACTTTGGAAATTGCTGCCTGTATCAGACCCCTCAATTTGCGCTCTGAAAATATTACCCAAGCCACGATTGCCTGATCTAAATGCCAAAAATGATCCACTTGTATCTGTGCCGCCATTATTACTTGAAGAAGTAGTTCCACGAACAGAATACGAGTTATCAAAACCTGACAAGCCAACATGGTAGATAGAATCCTTATCACCCATAATTTCTGCAAAGTTTACGGTTGCGCGTGCAGCATAAGACAAATCTTCTGATTTGTAGTCATTTTCTGTGTCGTTGAACTGGAATGTTGAACCGGCGTAAGTAACGCCTGGAGTTACTTCACCAAACACCATCGCACCTAATTTTTTAGCTGGTGCGATCTGGTTTACGTAAGAGCGTTCCATGAAGTCAATGTTGTTAGAGCTGGTGTTTTCTTCCAGGTTGAACGGCTGCTTGAATTTACCGAAACGAACATTTGCTTTGTCGTATTTTGCGAAATCCATGTAAGCAACATCGATGGTAGGCGCACTGCCAACCAAGTTTGTAACTGCTTCATATTTAAAATGATTTGCAAATTTACCTTTAATACCGATACGCGCTCTTCTGATTTCGAACTGGTCAGCCGCAGTTGCCGTGTCTTTGTCGCTAGAGTTTGCAATACCGCTCGGGAAGTCAAGATTAGACTGCCTACCATCAAAATGTAAGCGACCTGTTAAAGCAACGCTATTTTTGCCATCGCCAGATTCCCAGCTGATCGCACCATCTTTAATTTTAGCCGCTACGCCTTCTTTTTTCTTCTTCTCAGCCGCCTCTTTCTCACCGGAACGGCCTTTTTGCAGCAATGCGCCTTCCTCTTCTGTCAACACGCCTTTTGCAATCAGTGCGTTCACAATGTCGTCAGTCGTATCAGCCATTGCATTGGCGCCAAAACCCAACATGAATGAGCCAGCTACTGCTGCGGCTACCAAACGGTTTAATTTGTAGTTCATTTAACAATTCCTCTTGTTTAAAAATGTTTTACTGCGTTTTTTCAACAGGACGGATTTTGAGTTGCTTGTGTGACAATTTGATGACAGATAGTAATTTGTTACCTAAAACACAACTGATGTTGCATTTTTACAACAAAGTCATTCAATATCGAGATATCGGTCAGAACACCGGCAAAATTTCAGGATGACAATTATCGGCAATAGCTTATTTTTAACGTCCTTCATCATATATTTGTCACAGTCCGTAACTATTCTTGTCACAAAAATTAAATATGACCTGAAAAATGAATGCCCTTCCTGCTTTTTACAGTAAACAGAAAAATCCGGAAATATTAGCCGACCACATTGCATTTAAATTACGCGATATTATTGATAACAAACGTTTAAGCGCAGTTTTCCAGCCGATTATCGATATGAACACTGCCTCGGTCATTGGCTATGAAGGACTGATACGTGGCCCTGCCGATAGTCCGCTGCACTCCCCGATAAAGTTGTTTAATACAGCGCGCCAGTTTGACATGGTGGTTGAACTGGAGTATCTGGCGCGACGTGAAGTACTGCAATCATTCTATAACCTGAATGGAACCGGCAAGATATTTCTTAACATTAGCCCGGATGTCCTGATGAGCAAGCATTCCAGAGTAGGAGAAACACTGAAATATATTGATCAAATCGGCCTTTCTCCACAACAGGTAGTAATAGAACTAACCGAGAATGCATCTAGTACCGACTATCGGCTACTACGCGAAGCAACTTATTACTATCGCGAAATGGGCTTTGAAATTGCAATCGATGATTTGGGCGAAGGATTCTCCAGCTTGCGCATGTGGTCAGAACTGCGTCCGGACTATGTCAAAATTGATCAGCACTTTATTCAGGGCATCAACAACGACCCGCTTAAACGCCAATTTGTGCGTTCCATTCATGAAATTGCCCAAAAATCAGGAGCGCGTATCGTTGCAGAAGGCATAGAAAGCGAACAGGAACTGATTGCCATCAAAGAGATTGGCATCGCGCTCGGTCAGGGTTATCACATTGCACGTCCTCAACATCAGCCTGTGACGGAGGTGCCGACACATATCCAGCAGAGCTTAACCAAAAAGAGTTTTGCGCACCAACTTCCGCCTAACCAGACATTGACCGTTGAAAGCCTGATGAGGCCGGTACCTTTCGTTTCCCCTAACCTTCCAAACGATCTGGTACTACAGCAATTCGAACGCTGTCCCGACATCAACGCCATACCGGTAGTAAAAAATGAAGTGCCCATCGGCATCATTAGTCGGCACTTTATTACCAGCCAATTCTCAAAACAGTACTATCGGGAACTGCATGGTAAAAGCCCATGCGAAACCATTATGGACAGCAACCCTGTCATTGTGGAAAAGTCAGCAAGCTTGCATGATTTAAGCAGTCTGATGTTGGAAAGCGATCCTCAATATCTTTCGATTGGTTTTATCATCACGGAAAATGGCCATTACGCAGGCATGGGCAGCGGGCATGATCTGCTGCGTCTGTTTACACAACTGCAGATCAGCGCTGCACGTTACGCAAACCCTTTAACAATGCTGCCTGGTAACGTGCCTGTGAATGCGCACATGGATGCACTGTTAAAATCGCAGGTACCGTTTGTCACCTGTTATTTTGATCTGGATTTTTTCAAACCCTTCAATGATATCCATGGCTACAAAAAAGGGGACGATGTCATCCAGCTATTGGGCTTGCTGCTACAAGAAAACTGTTCTCAAGAATCTGATTTTATCGGCCATATCGGCGGAGATGATTTTATCGTACTGTTTCAAAGCAAAGACTGGGAACAGCGATGCAGGAAAATTCTGTCAAGATTTGCAGAAAGCTCGAAATGGCTCTATAGCAGAGAAGAACGCGAGCGTGGCGGCATGGAAGTGGAAGACCGCCAAGGAGTGCGGACACTGCAGCCTCTCATCAGCGTATCCATTGGCGCGGTGATTGCGGAACCCGGTCATTTCAACTCAGTACATGATGTTGCAAGCGCTGCTGCCGTAGCAAAAAAACAGGCAAAAAAAATCACAGGCAATGCTTTATTTGTTGAACGGCGCAAATAAAAAAACTGACAGATGATCATCTGTCAGTTTTCAATCACTCAAAACTAGCTTCCAATAAACTGCTTCAAGCTTCCGGACGCATGTGCGGGAACAGAATCACATCACGAATACTGGCGCTGTCTGTAATCATCATGACCAGACGGTCAATGCCAATGCCACAGCCGCCGGTCGGTGGCATGCCGTATTCCAGCGCGCGGATAAAGTCAGCATCATAGTACATCGCCTCTTGATCGCCCGCCTCTTTCGCTTTTACCTGCGCATGGAAGCGCGCCGCCTGATCTTCGGCATCGTTTAGCTCGCTGAAACCATTGGCGATTTCACGGCCGGTCACAAACAGTTCAAAACGCTCGGTAATCTCTGGATTTTTATCCGATGCACGTGCTAATGGTGAAACTTCTACTGGATAATCAATAATATAGGTTGGTTCCCATAATTGGCTTTCTGCAGTTTCTTCAAACAACGCCAGTTGCAATGCACCTAAACCAGCGTGATCGAATGGTTTTGTGCCAAACTTAATGAGCTCTGCACGTAAGAAAACTGCATCATTCAATTGTTCAAGTGTATATTGCGGTGCGTATTTCTGAATCGCGCCCACAATGGTCAAACGTTGGAATGGTTTGCTTAAATCCAACTCACGGCCTTGGTATTGCAACACGGCTGAGCCTGTCGCTGCAATCGCCGCTGCACGGATACAGCGCTCGGTAAAGTCCATCAACCATAGGTAATCGGTATAAGCCGCATAAAACTCCATCATGGTAAATTCAGGGTTATGGCGTACGCTTAAACCCTCATTACGGAAGTTACGATTCACTTCAAACACGCGCTCAAAACCACCTACTACCAAACGTTTCAAATACAACTCAGGGGCAATACGCATATACATTTGCATATCGAGCGCATTATGGTGCGTAATAAACGGCTTAGCTGATGCACCACCTGGAATCGGATGCAGCATTGGTGTTTCTACTTCTAGAAATTGATTTTCTAGCATAAAGCTGCGAATCGCTGATACCACTTTACTCCGTGCAATAAAGGTAGCACGCGTTTCTTCTGACACGATCAAATCGACATAACGCTGACGGTATTTTACTTCCTGATCTTGCAAGCCATGGAACTTCTCTGGCAGTGGACGTAGTGATTTAGTCAGTAAGCGTAGCTCAGATACCTTCACTGAAAGCTCGCCAGTTTTCGTTTTAAACAGCACGCCTTTGGCGGCAACAATATCGCCTAAGTCCCAATGTTTAAAAGCCTCGTAAATAGCCTCGCTATTTGCATCGGTAAAGTTATCTTTTGAAATAAACAATTGAATACGGCCTGTGCTGTCTTGTACGGTCGCGAAACTGGCTTTACCCATCACCCTTTTAAGCATCATGCGGCCAGCAATACTGACATGCACCGCTCTAGGTTGCAGCAATTCATTGTCAAAACCGCCAAACTCAGCATGCAGCGCAGCCGCGTGATGGTCTGGCTTGAAGTCATTTGGGAAAGCGACGGTGCCATTTGATTTAGCATGATCACGAATTGCCTTTAGTTTCTCGCGACGCTCTGCAATCACATGATTTTCATCCACTGCAATCACTTCATTATTTTGTTCACTATTTTGCACGTTACTCACCCTACACTCCCTGCTTCAAACTTTCGCTAATAAATGGGTCAAGGTCGCCATCCAGCACGCCTTGCGTATTGCCAATTTCTACGCCAGTACGCAAATCTTTAATACGCGACTGGTCTAGTACATAAGACCTGATTTGATGCCCCCAGCCGATATCGGTTTTGGCATCTTCAAGTGCTTGTTTTTCCTGATTGCGCTTATTCAGTTCTAAATTATAAAGCGCACCTTTCAGCATATTCATCGCCTCTTCACGGTTACGATGTTGCGAACGATCGTTTTGACACTGTACTACGGTGTTTGTTGGAATATGCGTAATACGTACAGCAGAGTCCGTCTTGTTAATGTGCTGCCCACCCGCACCGCTAGCACGGTAGGTATCGATACGCAAATCTGCCGGATTGATATCAATCTCAATTGAATCATCCACCTCTGGAAACACTTGTACACTAGCAAAACTGGTATGGCGTTTAGCATTAGAATCAAACGGCGATTTACGTACTAAGCGGTGTACGCCGTTCTCGGTGCGCAAAGTACCATAGGCATAATCGCCAGAGACTTTAATAGAAGCGCCTTTAATGCCAGCAACATCTCCTTCAGACTCTTCCAGCACCTCAACTTTAAAGCCTTTACGCTCGCAATAACGTAAATACATACGTAACAGCATATTCGCCCAGTCTTGCGCTTCAGTGCCGCCACTACCTGACTGAAACTCGACAAAACAGTTTGCAGCATCCAACTCACCAGAGAACATACGCCTAAACTCCATCTCGGCGATTTCTTTCTCTAATGCTAAAGAATCATGCTCTACACTTAATAATGTATCGTCATCATTCTCTTCACGTGCCATTTCAAACAACTCTTGTGCATCTTTTAAGCCACCTTGCACATGCGTGAGCGTATTGACCACCAGTTCAAGCGTACGTTTTTCTTTACCTAATGCCTGACTTTTTGCATTGTCATCCCAAATTTTTGGGTCTTCCAATAGACCATTGACCTCTTCTAGACGTTGGCTCTTAGACTCAAAGTCAAAGATACCCCCGAAGGGCATGGTTACGCTCATTTAAATCGCTCAAGCGATTGGCAATAATATTGAGTTGTTCGGCTTCCATAATACTGACGTGTTGCTAAAAAACGACATTATACAGCAAAGGCTTAGTGCACCATATTGCATGATGTGCTGACTAAACACTGAGCTAGTTTATTAAGATAAAGGTTGTGCAGGTAGAGACTTTATAATCAGGAGTGATTTTTTTAATAGCGCTTTACCTGTTGATAAAAATTAACATGATTAAATAAACAAAACACAGAAAACATAACGAACCGACTTAACTTTAAATCTTAACTTTAATAACCCGCTCATCAATAAAGCACACATCGCAAACAGCACAAAAACTAATGAGACTATTGTTGTTGCTTTAAGTTTTGAAGCTGAATTCACATCTTGAATTCCGAGCAATTATTAATCACTTTAGTTTTTGCATCATTTTTAAGCACATATTTTTCCGGTTCATTGAAAAAAATTCTATTAAAACCATATAAATACTCGCAGATTTCTGCCTAGACGGTTAAACTTGCGATATTCAAGAATTTTTAACCTAAAAGTAACAAAATAGTAATAAATAAGGGAGTTCAAAAAATTATGGCAAATGCTGCACTTGGTCGAATTATGGCTGCGATTTCACCACGCAACGACAACTACTTCATACTATTCAACAACTTAGCTGACTGCGTTGTTAAGGGCTCAAAAGTACTTGCGATGATGGCAGCGGTCAGAGATGCTGAAAAGTTTGATGAACACTTTGCTGAAATTAGAAAAATCGAATCTGAAGCAGACGTCTACACCAAAGAGATTTTACTTTCCCTACATAAAACATTTATTACCCCATTTGATCGTCGTGAAATTCGTGAACTAGCAATGGCGCTAGACGACATCATCGATTATATGGAAGCAATCCCACAAAGTGCAAAAATATACGGCCATACTGCATTTACACCAGAAATGGTAGCACTGGGGCAAATCCTTTTACGTGCATCAGAAAAAGTACGTGAAGCAGTGAATATGCTTTCTGACATGAAAAACTCTGGTCGCATCTTACAGACCTGTGAAGAAATCAGCAGTGTCGAGGGCGAAGCTGACCACGTAATGCGTTCAGGGATGCAACGCTTATTTGCTGAAGAAGAAGATGCTCGTACTTTAATCCGCTCAAAAGAACTTTATGATTTATTTGAAGAAGCCGTAGACAGCTGTGAGGATGTTGCAGATGTGATTCATGGCGTTGTACTTGAGCGTATTTAAGGGGTAAACAATGGATCACGCTATTCTCATTATGGCGTTTCTCGTCATTGTTGCGCTCATATTTGATTTTATGAACGGCTTCCATGATGCTGCAAACTCTATTGCGCTAATGGTTTCAACTCGCTTACTGACGCCTCAGGCTGCGGTCGCTTGGGCTGCATTCTTCAACTTCATCGCATTCTTATTCTTCGGCTTACATGTCGCTGATACCGTTGGTAAAGGCATTATTGACCCAAACATTGTCAATAATGCGGTAATTTTCGGTGCACTCACTGGTGCAATTGCATGGAATATTATCACTTGGTGGTTTGGCATTCCGTCATCATCATCACATGCATTGATTGGTGGCTTACTTGGTGCAGGGGTTGCTCACGCAGGCACTAAAGGCATCATTATCGGTACCAAATTAATCACTACCGGTGTTGCAATTGTATTGTCACCGCTGTTTGGGATGATGCTCGCCATGCTACTCTCGGTCATCGTACTATGGCTATTTCAAAAATCATCTCCTTACAAAACAGAGAACCGTTTTAACAAGATGCAGTTTATTTCATCTTCTTTGTTCAGTTTGGGGCATGGTGCAAACGATGCACAAAAAACCATGGGGATTATTACTGTCTTGCTATTTGCAAACGGCTATCTGCAAGGTGATTTCCATGTACCGTTCTGGGTAGTACTTTCATGCCAACTCGCGATGGGCTTAGGTACATTGATGGGTGGATGGCGTATTGTACGTACCATGGGCATGGGCATTACTAAAGTACGCCCAACTGGCGCTTTCTGCGCACAAACCTCGGGCTCTATCGCCTTGTTCTTAGCAACATCCTTCGGTATCCCAGTATCCACCACACACACGATTACTGGTGCTATCGTTGGGGTAGGTGTTTCGCGTCGCGCATCAGCAGTTCGCTGGGGGCTAGCCTCACGAATTGTATGGGCTTGGGTACTCACAATTCCATGTGCAGGTTTAATGGCTGCAATCGGCTATCATGTAGGCCGCAGTTTCATGTAATTTTCACCTGAACACTCTTACTAAAAAGGGCTCAATTTGAGCCCTTTTTTTTCGCTATTTCACTAATTTCATTTTTGTCATTAAATTGTCACATTAGCTTCATATGATACGTAAAGTTCAATAACTGACTACTACACTAAGGAGCAACAAATGCAATACCAGTTTACTAAATATTCTTCAATAGCCGGTTTAGTTGCATCATTATTTGCACTACCAACCATGGCTACAGCTGCCGAGAAAATCGTAAAGATTGATGGCTCAAGCACAGTTTACCCAATTACAGAAGCGGTTGCTGAAGAGTTTCAAAAAGCAACAAAAACCAAAGTAACAGTTGGTATCTCAGGTACGGGCGGTGGTTTTAAAAAGTTCTGCCGTGGTGAAACCGATGTACAAAACGCTTCACGCCCAATTTTGCAAAAAGAGATTGATGCTTGTAAAGAAGCTGGTGTGCAGTTTATTGAGTTGCCAGTTGCATATGACGCACTGACCGTAGTGATCAACCCACAAAATGATTTTGCCAAAAAGATGACTGCTGCCGAACTTAAAAAGTTATGGGAACCAGCAGCTCAGGGTAAAGTTAAAACTTGGAATCAAGTCAATCCAGCATGGCCTAATCTACCAGTTAAACTATTTGGGCCAGGTGCTGACTCAGGTACTTTTGACTATTTTACAGAGGCTATCGTAGGTAAAGCTAAATCTAGCCGTGGTGACTTTACTGCATCTGAAGATGACAATGTGCTAGTAAAAGGTGTTGTTGGCGACAAAGGCGGCTTAGGCTACTTTGGTTATGCTTATTATGAAGAGAACCAAGACAAATTAACGGCAGTAGCGATCATTGAAAAAGCGGGAAAACCTGCTGTGTTACCATCAAAAGCTTCGATTGAAGATGGCACATACCAACCACTTGCGCGTCCAATCTTTATCTACGTCAATGCAACTGCTGCTGCATTCAAGCCAGAAGTTAAAGCTTTTGTTAACTACTACCTAGAAAACAGTAAGCCATTGATTGAAGAAGTAAAATACGTTGCACTACCTGCTAAAGAGCAAAAAGCAGTCATTACACACTGGAAAGCACTTAAACCAGGTACTGGTTTTGGCGGCAAAGCTGAAGTTGGTGTAAAAATTGAGGAATTGCTAGCACGTATTAAATAACATGCTTAACTGACACTTGCTTGAAACGCTAATAGATCGGTGTTTCAGGCAAGTGTCTTTTTACAAATCATGACAAAAGCTGGTGTATATAACGTGAATACAATCACTAAAGCATTAAACAACCCGATCACTCCTCAAATTAGTGCTCGCTTATCAAAGAATTTTACGCGCCACTTTAAAGAGCGCGTCATTGAATTTATTCTCATGCTAGCAGCATTTTCTGCTGTATTAACAACTGCAGCAATTATCGGCATTCTACTTTACGAATCTTATGGATTTTTTGAACACGTATCAGTTGTCGCATTTTTAACAGACACGGTATGGACTCCTTTATTCGAGAATCCGCGCTATGGTATCTTACCTTTAGTTTCAGGCACCCTGACTGTGACTGGCGTTGCACTTTTAATTGCAGTACCCATTGGTACAATTAGTGCGATCTACCTTTCTGAGTTTGCCTCACATCGTGTTCGTGAAACAGTGAAACCAATCTTAGAGCTACTGGCAGGGGTACCAACGATTGTGTTTGGCTTTTTTGCCTTGTTGTTCATCACGCCACTATTACAGAAAATAATGCCAGGCTTGCCAACTTTTAATATGTTAAGTTCAGGCATTGTGATTGGCATCATGATTATTCCATACATTGCGTCACTTTCAGAGGATGCAATGCGCGCAGTCCCCATGAGTATGCGAGAAGGATCTTACGCGATGGGCGCCACACGTTTTCAAACCGCTCTAAGAGTTGTTACACCAGCAGCCGTTTCAGGTATTGTGGCCGCTTACATTTTAGGCATATCACGCGCCATTGGTGAAACCATGGTAGTGGCAATCGCCGCTGGCCAGCAACCTAACTTAACGTTTAACCCGATGGACGCAGCAGCCACGATCACCGCTTATATCGTACAAGTTGCAATGGGTGACTTGCCACATGGCAGTATTGGTTATCAAAGCATCTTCGCGGCAGGCCTAGTCTTGATGTTGATGACGCTGACACTGAATATTATCGGTCACATTACACGCAAGAAATACAGCGAGAGATACTAAAAAATGAAAAATCTATCCACTCAAAATTTACAAGAAGTGCGTGCCATGATCCAGCGGCATAAACTTAATGATTACATATTCTCTATTATTGGATTGCTATGTCTGATGGTAGGGCTAATCACCTTGCTCACACTGTTTATTGATTTAATTATGCAAGGTTATCCTAAACTAATGTCGGCTAGCTTTTATACAGACTTCCCATCACGTCGTGCTTCGAGTGCTGGCTTGCTATCTGCACTTGTAGGTTCATCATTGGTGATGTTGGTGACTTTTCTGTCTGCCGTTCCAATGGGAGTAATGGCAGCTATTTACTTAGAAGAATATGCGCCTAAGAACTGGTTCTCAGATTTGATAGAAATTAACGTATCTAATTTAGCAGCCGTGCCTTCTATTATTTATGGCTTATTGGCATTAGGTTTGTTTGTGTATATTTTAGATCTTGGTCAAAGCATCGTGACCGCAGGTTTAACGCTAGGTTTGTTGATACTGCCAGTTGTCATCGTGGCAACACGTGAGTCTATCCGTAGTATCCCAATTGCGATTCGCGAGGCGGCTTATGCAGTTGGTGCTACGAAATGGCAAGTGGTCTATGACCATGTGATTAAATACTCTTTCGGTGGCATATTGACTGGCGTCATCATCGGCATGGCACGTGCAATTGGGGAAACCGCACCGATTATTACGATTGGTGCACTCACATTCATTGCGTTCCTTCCACCTTCACCAGTGACAACGACCGCACCGTTCCTTAACTTTGAATGGCTGTCATCTGGCTTCACAGTGTTACCGATTCAAATGTTTAGTTGGTTATCTCGCCCTAGCGAAGCATTCCATGTGAATGCAGCTGCAGCAGGTGTCATCATCATTTTAGTCACGCTAATCATGAACGGCTTTGCCATCAGAATGCGTTACAAAATGCGTAAAAACATTAAATGGTAATTAACAGCTTATCTCTATATATCTATCAACAGGAATCTAAATTCTCATGATGACGACAACTACACCAGTAAAAGCTGAAGCCCGTAATCTCAGTTTTTTTTATAACGGTGGCCACAATGCAGTTAAAAATGTATCTATGCCTTTGTATGAAAATAAAATCACGGCATTGATCGGACCTTCTGGTTGCGGAAAATCTACATTTTTACGCTGCTTTAACCGTATGCATGATTTGTACCCTGGTAACAAATATGATGGTCAAATCATCATGCACCCAGACAACACAAACATTTTAGAAAAAAATGTAGATCCGATTGAAGTTCGTATGCGGATTAGTATGGTTTTTCAAAAACCTAATCCATTTCCAAAGTCTATTTATGAAAACGTTGCCTATGGCCTACGTGTACGTGGCGAAAACAACAGACGTGTTGTGGATGACAAAGTAGAGGAAGCACTGAAAGGTGCTGCACTTTGGAACGAGGTAAAAGATCGTCTAGACGATTTAGCATTTAATTTATCTGGCGGCCAACAGCAACGTTTATGTATTGCTCGTGCTTTGGCAACCGACCCTGAAATCATGCTGTTTGATGAACCAACATCAGCACTTGACCCAATCGCAACAGCCAATATCGAAGAACTGATGAGCGAGTTACGTAACAAGCTCACGATTCTGGTGGTGACGCACAATATGCAACAGGCAGCACGTGTTTCTGATTACACAGCATATATGTACCTAGGTGAGTTGATTGAGCATGGTGAAACGGACCGGATTTTTACCCGCCCAAGTCGCAAAGAAACTGAAGACTACATTACGGGTAAATTTGGCTAAGCAATAACCCCAAAGCGCTCAATAGCACTCAACAATAAAGGCCAATCTTGATTGGCCTTTATTGTTTTATTGCCGCAAGATAAGATTTAATAGTTAATCAATCACCACATGCTTCTGTATTACAGGTAACGAATTGCAATGACTAGGATTAGCTTTGGCGTAAATCACTTCCTCATAAAATTGCATCATACGCTCAGCCTGTCTTAATGCTGTCCATTTATCAAGCGCATATGCTCGTGCACGCACCCCAAGTTCAAAACGCTCTTCTGGATACATCAACAAATGCTTCACTTTTTCTGCAAAACCATGGATATCGTCTGGTGCGATCAGCGCACCTTCACCATTCACCAAGATAGAGGCCGTACCCAACTCGGCAATCGCTACCACGGGCGTAGCTTGCGCCATGGCCTCGAGTAGGACAAGCCCTTGTGTCTCACTTTTTGATGCGAACACAAACAAATCTGCTGCCTGATAACATGCATTAAGCTCGCGTTCACGATCTAAGTAACCTATAAACTTAACGTTATTTGATAATCCTAATTGCCGTGTCTGCTTATGCAGCGTTGCTTCAGCAGGCCCCTCACCTGTAATGACTAGCAAGACATCCGGCATTTCTTGCACGACTACCCTTAACATTTCAAGTAAGAATTCAATATTCTTCTCATACGCAACCCTACCCACATATAACAACATCGGCCTTGCTAAAGGGATTGCATAGCTCTCTCTAAAGGCTTTCCCATCAGCGCCGTTAAAGCTTTTCATTTGTAGCCCTGTAGGCACAACCTCTGCTTTTGCCTTAACTCCATAGCCACGCAATACATCCAGCATAGGCTTGGATGGGGCAACTATTGCATCCACCGCATTGCATTGGCGTTTGGAAATCATTCTGGCAACACCACGTGCCATGGGCTTAGGTATCCATGGCAAATAATGGTGTAAGTAATCTTCAAAGAATGTATGGTAGGTTTCTACACACGGCACATGAAGCTCACGCGCGAGTTTCAACCCTACATAATGCGCCACAAACGGCGTATGGATATGCACAATGTCATACCTTTCGCGCTTCAGATCTGGCAAGCGCTGTAGCACCTCACTAGACTTCATTAGCTTATCTTCGGGATCAAAGTAAATACTGCGCGCGGGGATACGCTTAACCCACGACTCGTCTTGCGTGGCTACCGCATAGTCTGGTGCAATCAAATGGACTTCATGACCCAATCCCTGCATCTGCTCGACAAAGGTTCTAATTGAAGTTGAAACCCCATTGATGCGAGGGAAATAAACATCAGAGATAAATAGTATTTTCATGCGTGTTTTCGCTCATCTGTTAATAAATTCAATCTGTTATCAACAATATAAACACGCGATATGACAGTTTAATGAATGCTAATTCACGTGAAAGAAGCATCTATTTTCTATAAAACATCATCATATTGTCATTTTTAATTCATATCGCGCTGGCAAATTAGCTCGCATGCAAGTACCTAAGCTCATCAAACAATATTACTGGTGGTTGCCATGCTGCATCTATTCCGGTGACGCCAATGCATGGGGGCTGATGACCCATCTCTACTTTGCACAATCACTGTTATGGGCCATGCCGTTACTCGACCCTAAACTGCAAAATGCTATTAAGAAGTTTCCGGATTTAGTAATGGCAGGTGCATGCATCCCTGATTTGGCACTAGTGAGCAAACCATTTAACAACACCCATGCCTGGAAAAGTGCACATCATCTAGTGGCTGCGGCGCAATCTGATGAGGAAATAGCACTTGCGATTGGTTACCTCAGCCATTTATATATAGATGTGATTGCGCACCATCACTTTGTGCCTGCGCATGAGGCAATGTGGTTTAAAAGCACAATGTTTACCCATATCACCTCAGAATGGGCGATGGATGCTTACCTAACCCCGCTGATTAAAACTTCACCACATCGCTTACTGAGCAAGCACCGCATTGTAATCACTCAATTTATCAGCAATCATTTTAACTGTGCAGAACATATCACTAGTAGCGCACTTAAACGCCTGGCATTAGGGGATGGCCTGTTGAGGATGGTTAGGTTGCCACAGCTGATACACAGGTTTGCACGTTTAATTGACCAAGGTGTTGGCCAAAACTTTGTGTATTACATCGCAAAAACACAAGATGCACTGGCAGATATCGGGAAAGTATTAGGCGGAAATCAACCCGTATTTGAAGCTGAATTGAAAAACATTAGCATAGAGCAACTGGAACAGTGGCGTAAAGAATGCTTAAATCATCTACAACATATGCACCCAAAGCCGGTGCAATACTTCACACAAACTAAACACTAACCAACTGCATCACAAAAAAATAGCGCTTATAAAAACGCATGAGATAACACATACTTCCAGTTCACATTAGTTAATCAGAATTTATACCATCAGTACTTATACCATCAGAAAAGACAGCCCGGCTATTGACGCACCAAGCATCGCACCGGCTAGTACATCGCTAGGATAGTGCAAACCCAACACCACCCGTGATAACGCTACCATCACCGTAAATGGCACCAGGATAAAAGCTAGCTGCGGATAGTAACTTAACGCCACGACACTAAACACCACTGCGTGCAAGGTATGGCCAGACGGAAAACTGAACTTATCAAGTGGCTTACCTGTTAACCATATATCTTGCCTTACCTCATAAGGGCGTGGGCGTAGGGTCTTCCCTTTTAACCACTTATATATCAATGTACCAGACAACCCAGCTAAACCCATATGCAACACTGGTAAGACTCCATCGCCACGGTATACCAGCAAGACAGTTGCCATCAATACATACCAAAATACACCATCACCCAAGCGGCTCGCTAATCGAAAGCTATCACGCACCAAACGATAACGGCTAGTATGGTTAACCGCCACACAAACATTGCTATCTAACTGGTGCATACGGTGCAAATATAAAC
>CAZZDN010000013.1:0-22591 GCA_964652655.1 uncultured Methylotenera sp. | reverse complement strand
CAAGGCGGCTAATGTGTTGTTGCGCTTTGAGGCATCTTTGTCTGGCTTTTTAGAAACCGCACAAGCAGAAGCCGATAAGCTCGAGCTTGATTTTCTATGGGAATGCTGTGGCGAGGCAGAGTTTAACTTCGAAGATTTTGCGCAAGAGTATTATGGCAAAAAGCCTACGCATTTAGAGGCCGCCGCGATTGCCATTCGCCTACATAGCGCGCCGGTTTACTTTAACCGCAAAGGTAAAGGGCGTTATAAAGCGGCGCCTGCAGATATTTTAAAAGCTGCATTAGCTGGGCTAGAAAAGAAACGTCTATTAGCTGAGAAAATGGCTGTTTATGTAGAACAGTTGAAGGCACTCACCATGCCCGATGAAATCATGCAAAAGCGAGATATGCTTCTGTATGAGCCAGATAAAAACGCTTTTGAATATAAAGTGTTAGATACTGCAGCTGGAGCGTTACATTTAAGTCACCTTAAATTGCTGCATGCTTGCGGCGCTATTCCCTCAGTGCACGATTACCACTTAGGCGCCTTTTTACGCGAGTATTTTGCTAAAGGTACAGACTTTACTGACGCGCAATTGTCGGCTATGCCTGCTGATATTAGCTTCGATTTACCTATGGCAGAAGCTGAAGCGTTTAGTATTGACGACAGTACCACGACAGAGATTGACGATGCATTTTCAATGCGTCAGTTGGACGATGGTGTGATGTGCGTCGGTATCCATATTGCGGCACCAGCATTGGGTATTGATCTTGATAGTCCTCTAGACCTTGCTGCGATGCACCGTTTATCTACGGTTTATATGCCAGGCCATAAAATCACCATGTTGCCTGAATCTGCGATTCGCCCATTCAGCTTGGATGCTGGGCAAATTAAGCCCGTATTATCAATGTATCTGCATGTAAACCCTGACTACACAATTGCACAACGTCATAGCAAAGTCGAACTGATTAAGGTCGCAGAAAATTTGCGACATGATGCGCTGGAGCCATACTTTAATGAAACGACGCTGGCGGCAGATAGTGGTCACCCTTATTGGTCTAAGTTGTTGTTTTTGTTTAACTTGGCAGAGTCCTTGGAAAAAGCACGTGGCAAGTATGACCCGACCAAGCCACCACAAGTCGATTACAACTTCTACGTGAATGATGGCAAAGTCAGCATAGTAGGGCGCAAACGCGGTTCGCCGATGGATAAGCTGGTGGCGGAGTTAATGATTGAAGCTAATAGTCAGTGGGGTGCGTTGCTGGCTAGTAGTCAGGTGCCAGGGTTATACCGTGCGCAAAGTGGTGGTAAAGTCTATATGACCACCAAACCCGAGCCGCATCAGGGCTTGGGCGTTGCACAGTATACATGGAGCACTTCGCCCTTACGTCGTGCGGTAGATTTGATTAATCAACGGCAAATTATGAGTGTCGTGCAAAATGAGCCTCCAGCTTATCCGCAAAATAGTGATGCACTAACGACCCATATGCGTAATTTTGAGCTCACTTATAAAGCATACAGTGAGTTCCAAATTCGTATGGAACGCTATTGGTGCTTGCAGTATTTGATTCAAGAAAATATCCAAGAAGTACACGCTACGGTATGGCGCGAAAACTTAGTACGTTTGGATAATATGCCCTATATCACCAAGGTATATGGTCTGCCAGAGCTAAAGGTCGGCACGCGTGTTAGCCTGCAAGTGCAAGAGGTAGATACGCTGATGATGGAGCTACGCACTAAGTTTATTCAGGTGCTAGAAAATGAAGCGGTTGTTGAAGAAGTGATCGATGATGAAAACGAAGCGGAGGCGGCTTAGTGTTGAGCGCGGCTAAAAAAATGCTACGTGGATTGGCAAACGCAGCACTGAATGAATCGGTAGATGTGAGTGAACTAAATGGCGTACGTGCATTGCATTTAGGCTCTCCGACAGTGCAAAGTGCTATGCGGATTAGAGAGCCGTTTGAGCTAGAGCTCACTTATACACGTGCGATTATGTGTTTCTTATTGTTCCATCGTGATGTGAAACAAATGCTGACGATTGGCCTCGGTGGAGGCTCTGTGCCTAAATATGTGTACGCGCATTGCCCTGAGATTGTAAGCACAGTGGTAGAAATTAACCCAAGAATCATTCAAGTGGCTAGAAATCAATTCTTTGTCCCTGAGAATGACGATAGATTTGAAGTCATAGAAACAGATGGCTTAGTTTATTTAGCAGAGCATACAGATGCTACGGATGTGTTGTTTATCGATGCATTTGATAGCAATGGGATTCCACCGAATTTCTGTAGCCAAGACTTCTTTGATCAATGCGCTAATACATTAAGAGAAGATGGCGTATTTGTGATTAATCTATGGGGTAGTGACAAAAAGTTTGATGTATATTTAGCCAGAATCGAGCAGAGTTTTAATCAAAAAGTGCTGATATTACGCACTGGCAAGCCCGGCAATATCGCTGTGTTTGGTTTTAAACAAGGCATTGCCGATTTGCGCCTCAATACTCTGCGTGATCACGCTAAATTATTAGAAAAAACACACAAAATTGAATTTATGCAGTTTGTAGAAAAACTAGCAGACAATAACAACAGCAGTAATAACAGAATATTTATGAAAAGCGATCGTTAATTTATGGCATTTGATAACAGTAACCAGCGTGATAAAAGCAACCTAGGTCATAAAAGTAACTTAGTTGATCGCAGCAAATCGCGTGATCATCAGGGCGCTCGTAGCCAGCAAAATCAACGCGCACCGGAAGGTCAGGCAAGAGAACAGCAAAATAGGTCAGCACAGCCAAGCAGGCAAGCACCTAATCGCTATTTTGCAACCTGCCCACGTGGTTTAGAGCAACTGTTAGCAGATGAACTGAAGCAAGTCAGCGCAAAAGTGGTGAATGTGACAGATGGTGGTGTGAGCTTTGATGGTGATTGGGCAGTTTGCTATGCGGCTAACTTACACTCACGCCTTGCTACCCGTATTTTGTGGCAAGTGGGTCGCGGTAAATACCTGAATGAAGAAGACTTGTTCAACGCTGCTTACAAAATGAACTGGCCGCAATGGTTTGATGTAAAACATGACTTTATGGTCAAAGTCACCGGCGTAAAGTGTCCGTTAAAGAGTTTAGAATTTGCCACGCTAAAAATCAAAGATGCCGTGTGTGATAAATTTAGGCAAGCCGTTGGTAGCCGCCCTTATATTGATACTAAAACGCCAAGCGTGCGTATTCATGCGTATTTGACTACGGATGAGTATCAATATTATGTAGATACATCTGGCGCAGCTTTGTATCAACGTGGCAACCGTGGCGCGAGTATCGAAGCACCATTGCGTGAGAACCTAGCCGCTGGTATTTTAAAGCTCACAGGCTGGCAAGTCGGGCAGTCGCTGTTGGATCCAATGTGCGGCAGTGGTACCTTCTTGCTAGAAGCAGCGATGGTGTCACTAGATATGGCACCGGGTATTAAACGTGAGTTTGGTTTTGAGAAACTTAAAACCTTTGAATCAGATACCTGGAAAAAAATTAAAAATCAGGCGCTGAGCAAAGTTAAAAAAGTCAGCTTCCAAAAAATATACGGCTCAGATATGGATTTGCGTGCAGTACGCGTGACTAAGCAAAACTTGGAGGCCGCCGGTTTGCTGGAAGCGGTGCAAGTGTCGCACGTGGATATATTAAACGTAATTCCACCAGCTGATCATGGCGTGCTAGTGGCCAATCCGCCATACGGTGTGCGTATTGGGGAAGATGAAGCGCTCACTGCACTTTATCCAAAAATGGGTGAAACGCTCAAACACAAATTCGCCGGCTGGAACACTTATTTCCTCACCAATGATTTACGCATGCCTAAACTGATGCGTCTTTCACCTAGTAAAAAAACACCGCTATTTAATGGCCCACTAGAGTGCCGCTTGTTTGAAATTAAAATGGTGGCAGGGTCTAATCGTAAAGACAAACCAGAGGTATAAGGAAACGACATGGCAGACTCATTAGATGCACTAAGAGCGCGCGTGAACGCTTTTGTCACTGAACGTGATTGGGCACAGTTTCACTCACCTAAAAACCTCGCCATGGCCATGATAGTAGAGGCGGGCGAGGTGGTGGAGCACTTTCAGTGGATGACCGAAGATGAAAGTCGCAATTTAGATGCAGAAACTAAAGTGCAAGTAGGGCAAGAATTGTCTGATACTTTGGTTTATTTGCTGCGTATTGCCGAAGTGTGTGGTATTGATTTAATCGAGGCGGCTAATAAAAAAATAGATTTGAATGCGCAAAAATACCCGGCAGATAAATGCAAGGGTAGTAATGCTAAATACAGCGCGTATGAGTAGCCCGCAACTATAATAATTGGTACTAAGTCTATACGTGTTTTAGGAGCAAAAGATGAGTAATACAATCCAATCTCCCGTTATCCAACTGCTTGAGCAGCGTGGCATTTCTTTTGACGTTATCGAAATTCCCTTAAGCGAAGATAAAAAGCCAATTCGTAACCTAGAAGAGCTACTTGCCAGTAAAGGCCTAGATCCAACATCTGTCGTGCGTAGCGTGGTGTTTAAGGCAGATTCTGGGGTATATACCTTGTTGGCGGTGGCTGGTGGTGGCCGTGCTGACTGGGGTGTGTTACGCAAACATTTGAATGAGCGTAAATTGCGTATGGCTGAGTACGATGAAGTACCAGAAGCCACAGGCTATGTAGTGGGTGCCGTTCCACCAATAGCACTACCAGAAACTTTGCGTATTTTGGTAGATAAAAGCGTCCGTCATTATGAAACTGTGGTGATAGGCAGTGGCGTATTAGGTTATGCGATTGCACTTAAGGGTAATGACTTACTGGCTTTATTAACGGGTGCAGATGAAGGCGAGTTTGTTAAGGTTGAGGCCTAACGCGCTTAGTTGAGTCTGGTTCGAGTCCACCGAGAAGTGCTTGATTAATAGAATGCCTTACCTGACTGAGTAACATGTTAGATACCGTAATTAGCCGAGCCTATCTTCAACTGCATAGGCCTGTCTTTCAAAGTAGTTTTGACGGTAACCATCGCGACCATGGCAGATTTCCCACAGGCTAGATAACCCATAAGCTGGTAAAAAGAATAATCCCCACTGTTCATATTGCCGTACATGCACATGCTCATGCCGACGAAGTACACCAAGTGTGTTTTGACAGGTGCCTAAGATCGTATGCCCAATGGTAATAGCACCAAAACAGAACGGACGAGGGCGAGTAGCAAAGAAGCGCCCAGCCCAACCACCATGAAACTCAATCACGCCATCTACGATATTGGCTTTGCCGCCAAGAATGATCATTGGTAACCCTAACAAAATACCTAATATGGTGTTGGGGAGAGCCCAAACGTATGCAATCAGTTTTAAAAGAGGCTTGCAGTAGGTGCGCATGCAAAGTTATTAATTGAAATAATCTAGTAAACGAAACAGCCTAATGTGAAAGATAACTCTCAGACTATTGATTTAGGCTAACTAAGTATTTTAGTTAGCGCTTGTGCAGAAATGCCAAGCTCATTGGCCTTCAGCGTTTGCTACCAATATTTTGGGTACTTGGCATCACGGGTTACATTGTTATAAACCAGAGCAACTGCCACCAACACCAAGGCACCGATTAATGTTGGAAACAGTAAAAAGCTCCAAGACGGCTGCATTAAGAACACAATCACCGGGTTTGAGCCAGCAGGTGGGTGCACTGTGCGAGTCAACATCATTAGCGCAATGGCCGTGCCTACGGCAAGTGCGACAGACCACCAGTGCGGGCCAAAGGCAAAAAGAAACACTAGGCCAACTAAAGAGCTAATAAAATGACCAGCTACTACATTTCTTGGTTGAGAGAAAGGCACGTCAGGGTAACCGAATACGAGTACGCAAGATGCACCAAATGACCCAAGCACTAAGGCAACCGAAAGAAAATCATTCAGTGAGGCCACGGCGGCAATCGCTAAAAAACCACCGAGCCAAGCAAGTGCCACGGCTTTTGTTGTTGGCTGAGGAGGTAACGGTGCATTATCACCTTTGAGTTTGCTGAGGAAAGACATAATCACTCCCTAATTTTTAAATTCTTGTTTGAGCGCTAATGGCGGTATTGCTAAAATCTTTGACTTGAAATTTTATCATTGATTAGCGTTGTAAATAATCTGGGCTATTAATCCCACATGAGCACTCAAATACTGTAGCGAAAACGTCTAACTATTTACCCATATGGCTTAAATGCCACCCTAATTAGCTAAGTTTTAGCCTAATTGCTAAGATTTAAAGTCATGCTGGTTCTAGACTTGAATTCAATTTCACTCACCACTTAACATTGTTTAAATCACCTGTTAGCTTACTAGCTTTAATGAGTTTAATTAACGCCACGTCTTTATTGGATCTTTTGAGTGTTCCTCTAGGGGTATCGTTTTTGATTCCTAGTGAAAAAAAGCCCAGCAAATTAATCTGCTGGGCTTTTCGTCATTCAAGCGTAAAGCTTATAAAACAGCCAATGCTGCTTCGTAGTTAGGCTCGTCAGCAATTTCGGCTACTAACTCACTGTGTAGCACTTTGTTGCTTTCATCCAGCACAACAACTGCGCGAGCTGTTAGGCCTGCTAGGCTGCTGTCAGTAATGAATACGCCGTAGTCGGTTGCAAATTTTGCAGTGTCACGGAATGTAGAAAGTGTCACTACGTTCTCAATGCCTTCTGCGCCACAAAAGCGGCTTTGTGCGAAAGGTAAGTCAGCAGAGATGCATAACACAACTGTATTAGCTACGCTGCTCGCTTTTTGGTTAAATGTGCGTACTGATGTTGCGCAAGTTGGTGTATCAATGCTTGGGAAAATATTCAGTACTTTACGTTTACCAGAGAATGCATCTAGTGAAACTAATTCACGTTTTGCATTAGCAAGCGCAAAGTTAGGCGCGGTTTGTCCTGCTTGTGGTAGGTTGCCACCAACGTTTACTGGGTTACCTTTTAGAGTCACGGTTGCCATGCTAAATTCTCCTTGTGTATAAAGTCGCTAACTCTATCGTTTATAGCCAAAGCAATCAACCACAACCGAAATATGGATTACTACAAACAGAATCCAATTTCAGTTGTTTGCGCAATTATACGAGGGGGGAAATCACTTGCTGCTTTAGCGATAAATCTAAATTAAGCGAGCAAATCTTCACTTAGGTAACCAATCGTCATGGTTTGGTTGTGCAATACGCTATCGCTAGTATCTGGTCTTGGTGCAAACTCGCCATAAGAATAGAAACCAGTAATGGCTGTTTGGTTACCTAAAATTTGCTGTACTAATTTGACTTCATCGGCAACCAACTCTGCCATGACGCCTTTGCGTCCAACACAGCTAACGCAAATGGCTAAGCCTGTTTGATTAACATTGGCATGGCTAGAGACTAAATGTGCAGCATCGCCAGCACCTTCAACTAAGCGGTCATGCGTGGATTGACATAGACGTACAGTTTCACCTTCATCTACGTTGCCAGCAAAAGTGAGGCTGTTGGTTTTAGGGTCAATCGCCAGTAGAGTGCGAATCTTTTCAATATCGCGTTTACCTTCTTCGATGACCGCAAATGGAAATTTTAAGCCGCTACCCGGTAACTCTTTAGCCGAATGTGCGCCGATATACATATTGTAAAGTGGCAGTGCTGGTTTACCGTCCAACTCAATTACCACGTTCTTTTCAGATTTGGTCACTTTGCGAGGAGGGCCGTACGGCTTCCAGCCTCGGCCAACGCCAGTAGCTGCAACTAAACTGTTGCCATATAGCCCTACAGCAATTACAAGGCCATCTGCCACGGTTTCGTTGAATAGTTGTAGGGTTTTGCTGAAGTTAAAGCCATCGCCAGCCATGCCACCCATAATCGGTGTTTCACCCAGTTCGCTTTTAAAGCCTTCTAGTAACTCAGAACCGTTGACGTTTAAGCCATCTGAGTACACTAACACTGCTTTTAAGCTATCTGATTTTAACTGTTTAGCAAGTGTGACAGCAGTTTCATAGGAATTTTGCATCCCAGTCATTTTGGTGTGGGTCACGCGTTGTATGGTTTTTTCCCAAAGAATCGCGGTGATTTGGAGGCTGTCGTCATAAACACCAGTGGCCGTAATTTCACCAGAGGTTGAGCAACCGATGATTTGAGCAGTTGGGTAACGTGCCTTCAGCGTGCTTTGTAGCTTAGCTTCACCAAAACGTTTGACTGATCCAAAGACTAATACCAAATTAGCAGATGGTAATGGTGACGAAGAGGATAAATCCTTGAGCGTCATTTTAGATGTTAGTGATTCTTGCCTAATTATCATGCTTATCCCTTGATGAACTGCTTTAGCCGTTAACACTTTATAGTTATCACTAGTCATGTTGCACTAGTTTTATATTTATAATAAATTGTAACCATCAATTGTAATGATTTGTAATTTTATTATAGACTACCCTAATGAGTGATTGGAATAAATATTATTATTATTTCAGATAATATTTCAAATAGTGTTGCTTATTAAGACATACTGTATATAAAATGCAACGGAATGTGTACAAATAAGCAAATTAAAGTAGTGACGCATCTAAAATAAAAGGAGCTTACTGGTGACCCAGGAAAAGCTGTACCAAGAAAAGCTGACAATAGATCAGCTCTCAACAATCAAGGTGATGGTGATCGATGACAGCAATACGATTCGTCGTAGTGCTGAGATATTTCTTAAAGCTTCTGGCTGTCAGGTCATTCTTGCAGAGGATGGTTTTGATGCATTAGCAAAAATCTCTAACGAAAATCCTGATTTAATTTTTGTAGATATCATGATGCCTAGGCTGGATGGATATCAGACGTGCTCACTTATCAAAAGAAACGCACGTTATAAAACCACGCCAGTCATTATGCTATCAAGCAAAGATGGGTTGTTTGATCGCGCACGCGGTCGCATGGTTGGCTCAGATCAGTACCTAACCAAACCCTTTACTCAAGAGACATTGATTGAAGCTGTGCAGGTTTATGCTGCAAAAGCTAAAAATCATCAAAAAGAGGTGGATTGAAAATGGCAATACAAACAATTTTAGTGGTGGATGATTCTGCAACAGATCGTTTCTTTTTAACCGAAATGTTAGAAACAGCTGGTTATCAAGTGGTTGGTGCAGAGAGTGGCGAAGAGTGTCTCAATAAAGTGAATGCTAATCCTCCTGACTTAGTGCTATGTGATGTGGTGATGCCAGGGCTGACAGGTTTTCAGGTAACGCGTACCTTGACTAAGAATCCTGCAACTGCGCATATTCCAGTTGTTTTGTGTACAGGTAAATCGCAGGCTACCGATTTGGCTTGGGCGTTAAAGATGGGTGCAAAGGCCTGTGTGACTAAGCCTGTGGTTGAAGCTGATTTGTTGGCTATCATTAAAACGCTTGAGTAATGATTGCAATGGATATAGGTTCTTATCAATTGCATTTTTTCTTAACTGTATAGTATGTTTGATTAGGATTGATCATTAATCGTGGCACAAACTTCTAATTTACGTGAGTTTCAAGAAGCAATTCTTTCTAAGTTGAAAGATGCTTCTAGCCAAGTGGGCGTTGAGTCAGCCTCTCGTTTAGGTGTTAACGTCGGCGATAAAAGATTTTTAATTAATCTGCAAGATGTAAAAGAGGTACTACCAGTGCCACCGTTACAGCCTGTACCATTTACTAAACCTTGGTTTTTAGGTGTGGCTAACGTCCGTGGTAATTTATACAGTATTTCAGATTTGGCACAGTTTATAGGAATGCAGCCAACGCCTAAATCGGTTAATAACCGTATATTACTGTTAAATACTGAGTCAACGGAACAAGTGGCGCTTCTGGTTGATAGTTTAATTGGCTTGCGCAGTATTCAGGCAATGCAGGTGCAGCCTGCGGGTGATAAATCTGGTTCTTTTAGCATTAATCGTTATTTTGATGCAGAGGGTCATGATTGGTTAGAGTTAGATGTAGAAGCGCTCGTGCAAAATAAAAGCTTTGTGCAGCCAACATAATGTACGTGTTTGTGCGTTAATGTAGATAAAGCAATAATAATAAGTATTTGAAGTGATTTAATTAGGCAAAATAAATTCAGAAATCGGGGTTAACAATGGCATTAAATCTTGCAGCGATAAAGAGCCTGCCACCACAAATAGGTTCTATGATAGGTGGTATATTTAATAGTGTTAAAGAAAAAATTTCTAATTTATCTGTTGCTAAGAAAGGCGCAGACGTTACCACTGGTATAAATGCAGGTTATCGTCAGCTCTTCTTGCAGATTGTGGCGTTTATTCTATTTGCGCTACTGAGTTTCTGGGTAATTAACCAAGTGCGTGTGAATGGTCCTATTTATAATATCTTGGACACCTACGAAAAGCTCACAGCTGATACGAATCCTCCTCCAATGTTCCCATTAGATGCGTTTGCTTCATACAATGAGGCTTATGTTGCTTCTACGAGTTTTAATAATCAAAAGCGTGACAATGCATTGGCAAACGCGGCTAAAAGCGAGGCGATGTTTAAAGAGCGCTCTGAATACTGGCGTAAAAATTTGAACAACAAAAAGCTAGAAGCACCTTTGGAAGCGGTGATTAGTGCGGGTGAAAACTTTTTTGAAGTGGCAAATAAGCGTTATATCCCAGCGTTGCCACTAGGTACAGTGGCTGCTTCAGCGCCATTGCTAGATTTGACTGCAGCTTTTGAGGCATCTAAGCAAGCTGGTAATACTTTTACGCAAGCGATTGCCCAAGAAAATAAAGCATTGATCGAATCACAAACGCGATTCATTCAGTTGGTGTTGGTTGGTTTGCTGTTACTAGGTTTAGTGTTATTGGGCTTAATGTACTTTTTTGGTAAAAAACAAACAGTACAATCTATGACTTTAACGACCCAGCTTGCAAAAGAAGGCCAAGAAAACCAAGAAGCAGTGTTGCAACTGCTGGATGAGATGGGTGACTTAGCTGATGGTGACTTAACTGTAAAAGCGGAAGTGCGTGACAATATTGCGGGTGCGATTGCGGACTCTATTAACTACACCATTGATAGTTTGCGAGATCTGGTTGTTGAGATTAACCGTGCAACAGAGCAGGTGACCTCGGCAACGTCAGTTGCGCAGGGAACGTCTGAACAATTACTGACTGCTGCAGAAACACAGGCGACGCAGATTACGCAAACAACCCAAGCGGTTAATGACATGACCCGCTCTATCTTGCAAGTATCTAGCAATGCGGAACAAGCTTCTCAGGTGGCGCAACGCTCACTAGAAGCCGCGATTCAAGGTTCACAAGCGGTACAAAATACGATTTCAGGGATGAATGAGATTCGTACTCAGATTCAGGAAACCTCTAAACGTATTAAACGTTTGGGTGAAAGCTCACAAGAAATTAGTGAGATCGTTGAGTTGATTTCTGACATTACCGAACAAACCAACATTCTAGCGCTGAATGCGGCGATTCAGGCAGCATCTGCTGGTGAAGCCGGTCGGGGCTTTACAGTGGTTGCAGAGGAGGTTCAGCGTCTGGCGGAGCGCTCATCTGAGGCGACTAAACAAATTAGTGCGATTGTGAAAACGATTCAGACCGATACGCATGGTGCGGTGGCTGCGATGGAGAAATCAACCGAGGGTGTGGTTGAGGGTGCGCGCGTTGCAGATGCTGCTGGACAGGCGCTGAATGAGATTGAGTCTGTTACGACTAATCTTGCGCGTTTGATTCAATCGATTTCTGCTGCAACTAATGCGCAAACTGAATCAGCGACTACGGTTGCAAATAACATGCAGATGATTCAAGAGATTACAACACAGACGACAGAGGGTACTAAACTAACCGCTGAATCTGTAGGACAGCTGACTTCGTTGGCAGAAGAGTTACGGGATTCAGTAGCTGGTTTTAAACTTTAGTACATAGAATATTGGCGCAAAAGTTTGATTTTTAGCATAAGACAGAAAACGCGATGAAAAACTACACCAAAAATGGACGTAAATAATGCCTGAAGCATTTGATACAGGCCCATTGTCATGGGTTAAAGACGAGATAGATCAGTCGCTAAAAAAAGTGCTGGAAAGCTTTACTAGTGTGAAGGAAACTCCAACGGAGTTTGCTAGCTTAAGATTTACGATTGCCCATTTATATCAAGTCAGTGGTGCGCTTGATATGGTTGGGCTAGAGGGATGTAAGCGCTACTGCCATGAGTTGGAAAAGCTCGCCGACAGCCTCGCTAAACAATTGATTCCTGTTAGCCAAGAGGTCATGGAGTCTCTGATTACTGCGGTCGAAGTTTTATCTAAATACCTACAAGATTTGTTGAATGGTTCGCCTGATCAGCCTATTCGGTTGTATAAAACACTTAAACCAATTGTTGAAGCGCAGGGAGAAACATTGGATGAGAGTGAGCTTTTCTTTCCTGATATCGATAATAGCGCACCAAAAGACCTGCCAAGCAATCCTATCGAAGAGTCGTCGATTCCCATTTTTGTATCTGAACAAAGAGCTGCATTCCAAAAATCATTATTAGATTGGTTGCGCACAAAAGATGCGATAGCGCTTGAAGGCATGCGGACTGCTGTAGCAAAAGTGCAGCAAGTACAGACTAAAAATGCAGCTAGAACGCTTTGGTGGACAGCTTCAGCATTTACGGATGCGCTTGCCCAAGAGAAGGTGGCAGACAATCCAGGTGCAAAAAAACTTTGCAGTAAACTAGATAGACAGTTGCGTAATGTTGCGATGGGCGAGGCTAAAGTGCCTTCTCGTCTATTACGTGATTTGCTGTATTACGTAGCAATCAGCGATAGCAGTACAGATAGGATTGCAGCGGTTAAAAATACATTCGAATTAGACGTAGCGTTGCCAGTAGCGTCAGAAGTGCTTGTCGGTAGTAGTTCAAGTGCGGCAGAGCAGGCGGCGTTGGCGCAATTAATTGCTGATATTCCTACATTTAAAGATTTATGGGCGAGCATTAGTTTAAGTGATGTTGTGGCAGGCGCAGATGATTTAGCTAGCTTGCTGGCTAAATTTGAACATATTCAGAACACTGTTCAACAGGGTATTCATCATGAAGGCGTTGTAAATTTATTCAATACCACAGTGTTAACGCTTAAAGCGTTGCAGAGTGATTCGGCTAAATTAAACGATGTTTCGTTTATCGAGGTTGCGGCTTCATTGAATCTGCTTGAATCCAGTTGTAATCAATATCATCAGCTTGATAGTGAAATTACTCAAAAAATTACGACTCAGATTTCACGACTAAATGCGTTGATGCAAGGAGAGGTGCTAACGCCTGCCTTGGAGGCATTTGCTACAACAGAGCATGATGCATCATTAGTGAGCGCTGTAGCAAAACAAATATTAGCCGCATTGGCTGTAGTAGAGAAGGCATTAGATACATTCTTCAGAAATCCAGCAAATGTTGCAGAACTCAATGATGCAAGTAAATCATTACAGCAAGTTTCTGCTGCATTTGATATGTTGGAAATGGCTGTTCCAAAGTCTATTGCGCAGTTAAGTGCTAGTTTTGTTGATTACTTTAGAAGTGGTGATCGTTTAGGCAATGATCATCTAAGCAATGATGGTAGTGATCATATGCAATCAGTTTTTGAGCTGATTGCCGAAAACCTCAGTATGTTAGGTCTATATGCAGAGCAACTGCCAAACGTGCATACTGAAGTAATAGATGCTTTAGCTGAAGCGTTATCGCGCTTAGAGCAAGCTGCTGCTTCACTTGGCGTAAATGTCTCACATGAAGTGCTTGGGATTGATCTCTCCGCAATTGATTTAAATCTAAATGAGGACGAGGTTGCCATTGCATCAACCCAACCAACACAACAGATTGTTTCAGCAACAGAGACCGCACCGATAGCTGAGGCTGTAGCTGATCAGGCATTGGATGCAGAGTTACTGGATATTTTCTTAGCTGAGGCTGAAGAGGTACTTGCCTTACTCGCACAGAATCTCCAGGCTTTACGTGTGAATGCTACTGATAGCGATGCGTTTGTTGAAGTGAGAAGGGCTTATCACACTCTGAAAGGTAGCGGCCGCACCGTTGGTCTATCCGCCATGGGCGAGGTTGCTTGGGCTGTAGAGAACTTGCTGAATCTTGTTTTGGATCGTAAAACCTTCCCTACGCCTGCAATTCTGTCTTTTGTTGAGAAAGTTAGTGCTGAATTTGCAAATTGGGTGGCTGAGCTACAGCAACATCATCAAGTCAGTTTGCTACCTACTCCTTTTCAGCAGAGAGCTAATGAGCTTGCCGCAGAGCTTGAGCAGGCGCTAGCTAGCACTCAACCTAAAGTCAAAGAAGAAGTGCTAATTGGTGGCACACGCAAATTAAGTAAAGCTTTCTTTAATATCTTTCTGGGTGAGGCGCAACAGCATTTACAAACATTGGTTGAAGCTCAGGCCGCACTTTTGGTTGACTCTGCAGACTTACCCACACCAGAGAGCTGCCGTGCTGCACATACACTAGGCAGTAACGCGTTAACTGCCGGCTTTAAACCAATAGGTGACTTAGCCAGAGCATTAGAGCACTGGTTAGACGAGCATCATAGTGTCTGGACGTCACAACACATTACGCTTTACGGTAACGTAGTAAAGGCATTGTCGGATGGTTTAGAGAAAGCGAAGGCGTTAAAAAATCCTCGCTCCTCCCGTGCGCTAATTGTTGCGTTAAGTGAATCAACTGCTGCAATGCAAGCGTCAGCAACACAATTAGCTGAAGCTGCTGTATTAGAAGTTGAAAAAGCTGAAGCAACTAAAAAGAAATCCAAATCCAAGTCAAAATCAAAGGCTGCACAGGCCGAGCCACCACTCGTCGATGCGCTATTAACACAGGCGGTGACTGCTGAAGAGATAACAGATTCTACGCCTAGCGTTGATGAAAAAGCATTGTTAGCGGCTGAACAAGCATTGCAACGTAAAGATGCCATTGTGAACGATGAGCTACTTGCATTGTTTATTGAAGAAGCGCGTGAGTTAATTCCACAAATCGGAAAAGATTTAAGAGGTTGGCGTACCAATCCTAAAGAGGTTGAATACCCCGACTCATTACAGCGTGCATTGCATACCTTAAAAGGTAGTGCACGTATGGCTGGGCAAGCTGCAATCGGTGATAGCGTCCATGGGATGGAAGATCATGTGATTCGCGCTTTAAGGCATCAAGTAAGTGCTGAAGATTTCGATGCGATGTTTGTTGAGTTCGACCGTATCGGTTACATGTTGGAAGATATTGTCGGTGATACTGGCTCAGCGAAAAACTTGCCAGCACAGCCTAAAACTAGCACAGCAAAATCGACCAGACAGAGCGAGCGTAAAACACAGTATCTACGTATGCGCGCAGATGTGTTGGATAGATTGATTAACGAGGCCGGTGAAGTCTCTATTATGCGTTCACGCATGGATAGAGAAATGCAAAACTTCAAGCAGTCATCTACTGATTTGACGGATAGTATCAGCAGATTACGTAGCTATTTGCGTGAGTTGGAAATTGAAGCAGAAACACAATTGCAATCTCGTATGAGTTTGTTGCAAGAGGCGAATGAAACATTTGACCCTCTAGAGTTTGACCGATTTACACGTTTACAAGAACTTACCCGCATGATGGCGGAAAGTGTGAACGACGTGGCTACTATTCAACATGGTTTGCTGTTAAACCTTGATCAGACGGATGCTGCACTACAACAACAAAACCGAATGAATCGTGAGTTGCAACAAGGTTTGATGAGTGTGCGTATGTTGCCGTTCTCAACGATTGCTGAGCGCTTGCAACGTATCGTACGTCAAACTGCAAGAGAGTTGAATAAACGTGTCGAAATGACGATTGAAGGCGATACGATTGAGCTGGATAGAGGTGTTCTCGACAAGATGGGCGCACCTTTAGAACATTTGTTACGTAATGCGGTTGCACATGGGTTGGAATCTGCAAGCGAGCGTTTGGCATTAGGTAAATCTGAGGTTGGGCATATCAAGCTGAAAGTTAGCTTGGAAAATGATGAGATTACCTTAGTGATTACTGACGATGGTGCTGGGGTAAATCTTGCCAAAGTCAAACAAAAAGCGATTGAGAAAGGCTTGTTTAGTGCAGAGCAAGAAGTTTCTGATCAGGCGCTCATGACTATTATTTTTGAGCCAGGTTTTTCTACCGCTGACTCTGTTTCACAAATTGCCGGCCGTGGTGTAGGTTTGGATGCTGTACGCAGTGATATTGCTGCGCTAGGTGGTCGTATTGATGTAAGTAACGCGCCTGGCTTAGGCGCAATGTTTAACATTTTCCTCCCGGTTACTCTTTCTGTTGCACAAGTCGTATTGGCGCGTGTTGGTACACAAACCTATGCGATTCCTTCAGTGATGGTTGAGCAAGTGCAAAAACTTAAATCATTAGATTTAAGTGATGCCTACAATGCAAATAAAGTTACTTGGGCGGGTAGAGATTATCCATTACATTTCTTATCTAAACTGGTGGGTGATACCGAACATGTGGCGCAAGCCCACACTTATACACCAGTGGTGTTGTTGCGCAGCGGAGCGTATCGTACGGCATTGCATGTGGATGAGTTGATTGGTAACCAGGAGGTCGTGATGAAGCCCATGGGTACGCAATTGTCCCATGTGCCAGGCATGATTGGTGCGACTGTGATGGGTGATGGCGCTATTATTTTAGTGATTAACCCAGTGTTATTGGCGAACAGAGAAGAGCTATCCAGTGGCGCAATTAAAGTGACCAATGTAGCCCCAGTTGTTGAGCAGCTGAAGAAAGTTGCCTTGGTGGTTGATGATTCACTTACAATGCGTAAAGTATTATCACGTGTATTAGAGCGTGATGGATTTGAAGTGGTGACAGCGAATGACGGCATGGATGCTATTCAGAAATTGCAGCAGATATCACCAGCAATTATTCTTACCGATATTGAAATGCCACGTATGGATGGTTTCGAATTCTCGCGTTATGTACGAGATAACGTCCAGACTGCAGACACACCATTAATTATTATTAGCTCGCGTACCGCTGAGAAGCATCGTAACGTAGCAACAGAAATTGGCGTGAATGCGTTCTTAGGTAAACCGGTACAGGATGATGTGTTGATTGAGCAAGTGCATCATTTACTACGCTACTAATTTATTGTTCTATCCAAAGTCAGCATGTATTGCCAAAGTTAGCATGTATTGCCAAAGTTAGCATGTATTGGCATTTTTTCTGTATCAGCTTGTTGTGATTCATTTGTGATTTGCATGACTAGCCAGCGTGGCGCATAAATCTTGACTAGCCATGCTGGATTGCAAAGATTGTTCGTTGCAGTAGCACATGAGGTCATTTCCTAGTAATCATCTTAAGCAAGTGCTGATCATACAATTTTAAGTATTTATTTATCTGATTACCAATGCTCTTGGCTTACTACGACCCCCATCAATAAGGTAAAATTACCTTATGTTAGAAACCACACCAACCCCCTCAGCTTCTCCTAGTTTTGTCCATTTGCGTTGCCACAGTGAGTACTCTATTGTGGATGGCATTGTGCGCATCGATGACTACGTTAAGCAAGCGGTGACTGACAGAATGCCAGCTTTGGCATTAACAGATTTAAGTAATTTGTTTGGTGCAATCAAGTTCTATAAAGCGGCACGGGGCAAAGGTGTTAAGCCAATTATCGGTTGTGATATCTGGCTTGAGAACGCTGAAAATCGTGAGCTTCCTTCCCGTGTATTATTACTTTGCCAAAACCACGCGGGTTACTTAACCTTATGTCATTTATTAAGCCGTGCTTACTTAACGAATCAATATCGCGGTCGCGCTGAATTTAAACGAGAGTGGTTCATCGAGGCTGGCACTGATGGTTTATTATTATTGTCTGGCGGTCTTGCAGGTGATGTAGGTCAGGCCTGTGCGCAAGGTAATCTAGGGCTAGCTAAAAGACTTGCGAGTGATTGGCAGGTATTGTTTCCAGAGCGCTTTTATATAGAAGCGCAGCGTATTGCAACAGACGCTGGCAAAGCAAGTGAAGAGCAGTATATTCAGCATGCGCGACATATTGCGCATGAGTTAAACCTACCGATTGTAGCGACACATCCAATACAATTTACCTCTCCAGATGATTACCGCGCACATGAGGCGAGAACTTGTATTGCAGAAGGTTATGTACTAGCAGACAAAAGACGCCCGCAGAACTTTACTACTGAGCAGTATTTTAAAACACAGGCAGATATCGCCAACCTCTTTGCTGATATGCCAGAAGCGTTGGCTAATAGTGTGGAAATTGCCAAGCGCTGCAACTTAACTCTTACCTTAGGTAAAAACTATTTACCACAGTTTCCAACCCCAAATAATGAAAGCCTGAATGATTACTTAATCTCAGAGGCACGTTTGGGGCTTGCCAAGCGGTTAGAGGTGTTATTCCCTGACGAAGATTTACGTGCCAGTAAGCAGGATGCCTACGCAGCACGTTTAGACTTTGAAACTAACGTGATTAATCAGATGGGGTTTGCAGGTTACTTCCTGATTGTGGCCGACTTTATTAACTGGGCCAAAAATAATGGTGTGCCAGTCGGGCCTGGGAGGGGTTCTGGTGCAGGCTCTGTAGTGGCTTATAGTTTGGGTATTACGGATCTAGATCCGCTGGAATATAACCTCCTGTTTGAGCGTTTCTTAAATCCTGACCGTGTCTCTATGCCTGACTTCGATATTGACTTCTGTCAGGAAGGGCGTGACCGTGTTATTGACTATGTAAAACAAAAATACGGGATTGATGCTGTTTCACAGATCGCCACCTTCGGTACCATGGCGGCAAAGGCCGTGATTCGAGATGTAGGACGCGTACTGGATTTGCCATTCAACTTTGTTGATGGCATTGCTAAGCTTATTCCATTAGAACTGGGGATTACCTTATCTGATGCCCTCGAAAAAGAACCGCAGCTCGCTGAGCGCCGTGAAAATGAAGAGGAAGTCAAAGAGCTACTGGAGCTTGCACTGCGTCTAGAAGGCTTGGTGCGTAATATCGGTATGCATGCGGGCGGTGTATTGATTTCTCCTAGCAAAATTGCCGACTTTTCACCTGTGTACTGCCAGCCAGACGGCGCGAGTTTGGTGAGTCAGTACGATAAAGATGATGTTGAAGCAGTTGGCTTAGTGAAGTTCGACTTTTTGGGCTTGCGCACACTGACAATTCTCGACATGGCGTTAGAAAATGCGAATAAGCAGCGCGCTGAGCGTGATTTGCCGCCACTGTCTTTTGAAACCTTACCAATTGATGATAAACCAACCTTCCAGCTACTAAAAACGGCGAATACTACTGCGGTGTTCCAGCTAGAGTCGCGTGGTATGAAGGACATGCTGAAGCAGGCGATGCCAGATTGTTTTGAGGACATTATTGCGCTGGTGGCTTTGTATCGCCCTGGGCCAATGGACTTGATTCCAGACTACTGCCGCCGTAAGCATGGAAAGCAACGTGTTGAGTATCCACACCCACTCACTGAGCCGATTCTAAAAGAAACTTATGGGATTGCCGTTTACCAAGAGCAGGTGATGCAAATTGCACAGGTGGTCGCTGGCTATAGCTTGGGTGGCGCTGACTTGCTACGCCGCGCGATGGGTAAAAAGAAAAAAGAAGAGATGGATGCCCAACGTAAGATATTTACCGAAGGGGCAACTAAAAACAACATGACTGAGCAGCAAGCCAGTGATTTGTTTGATTTGCTGGAAAAGTTTGCGGGTTACGGCTTTAACAAATCGCATGCTGCGGCCTATGCTTTGGTGGCTTATCACACCGCATATCTAAAAACACATTACCCTGCGGCGTTCTTAGCAGCCACTATGTCAGCTGACATGAATAACACAGACAGTGTGCATATCTTCTATGATGATTGTGCGCCAAATCAGGTGGAGGTGTTGCCGCCAGATGTGAATGAAAGCGAGTTTAAGTTCAAGCCTGTTAGCAAGAATCAAATCTTGTATGGTTTGGGTGCGGTAAAAGGGACTGGCTCTGCTGCGATTGATGTGATTTTACAGGCGCGCGCTAAAGGTGGACCATTCACAAGTTTATTTGATTTCTGCAGCCGTTTAGATCTGCGTAAGGTGAACAGGCGCGTGATTGAGTCACTGATTCGTGCTGGTGCCTTTGATAAGCTTGAGCCTAATCGTCATGCCTTATTAGCAGGCGTTGCGTTAGCAATTAGTGCAGCTGAGCAGACCAATGCGAATAGTAATCAAAATAGTTTATTTGGTGAGGTATCCGATCAGTCCGTGCATGTATTGCCTAATGTAGCACCATGGCCAGAGCAGCAGCGTCTACAAGAAGAAAAAGCTGCGTTAGGCTTTTACTTTAGCGGTCACCCATACTGGTCTTATCAAAAAGATTTAAGTCAGTTTATTAGCACTACTTTAGCTAACTTAGCCCCTAAAGAGCAACCACAGTTGCTCGCTGGGATTGTTTCGGGCGTACGTAACCGGATGACTGCGCGCGGAAAAATGGCGATAGTTGGCTTGGATGATGGCACCACTAGAATTGAAGTGGTCGTGGGTAATGAGTTATTAAATCAATCACAGCAGTTACTAAAAGATGACCAGTTGGTGATTGTGGAAGGGCGTGTGAGTCACGATGAGTTTTCTGGCGGTGTGCGCGTCAATGCCCGTAAGTTGTATGACCTTTCTACGTTAAGAAACGCGCGCGCCAGCTTTCTGAAAATTATGTGTAATGGACAATCTGACGCTCTTAAATTGAAAACGATATTGAAACCGTATTGTGTTGGTGCCTCAGATGAAGGGCGAGGTTGCCCAATTAAAATTGAGTATCATAACCAGACTAGCAAGGTCGAGTTAATGCTAGGAAATGACTGGCGCGTGGATTTGCATGATGAATTGATTGCGAGTTTAACCGACTGGTTGAGTAAGAATAACGTAAAAATCCTATATAATTAGCGGACTGTAAAAATTGTGATGTGAGTGCCCAGGAAATCACTGACGTTAAAGAGTTTAAGCAAACTTAGTGCTTCTTTTAGGTGTCTTTAACTGCATATCAACATATGCTTAGTATGCACATGATTTTGGCAAAAAATCGAAACTGCAAAAATGAAACTGCAAAAATATAGACACGATAGAATCAGATAATTTAAGACAAAATAAAACGATATGAAAATTACTTATTTAGATTTTGAACAGCCAATCGCCCAATTAGAAGCGAAAATTGAGAGCTTGCGCTCATCGCATGATGATCACGACAATTTAGATATTTCAAAAGAGTTGTCAGCACTAGAGAAAAAGAGCCAAAAGCTGTCTGAAGATATCTACGGTAATTTGACTGCTTGGCAAATTTCTCAAATGGCGCGTCATCCGCAACGCCCATACACACTGGATTATATCCAAGCTTTGTTTACAGATTTTGAAGAGTTGCATGGAGATCGTGCTTTTGCAGATGATCCAGCAATTGTCGGTGGTATTGCAAGATTTGAAGGTCAGCCAGTCATGGTCATTGGCCACCAAAAAGGCCGCGATATCAAAGAGCGCCAGTACCGCAATTTTGGGATGCCTCGCCCTGAAGGTTATCGTAAGGCATTACGTTTATTCCGTCTGGCAGAAAAATTTAATATACCGATTGTGACTTTTATTGATACTCCTGGTGCTTATCCGGGGATTGGTGCTGAAGAGCGTGGTCAATCTGAGGCGATTGCACGTAATTTGTATGTGATGGCTGAACTGAAAACACCGATTATTGGTGTGATTATTGGTGAGGGCGGCTCTGGTGGTGCATTAGCACTGGGTGTGGTTGATCAACTATTAATGTTGCAATATGGTACTTACTCCGTGATTTCGCCTGAAGGCTGTGCATCTATTTTATACAAGAGCGCTGATAAAGCCTCTGTTGCAGCTGAGGCATTAGGGATTACTGCCGATAAACTTAAAGCCTTAGGTTTGGTCGACAAAATCGTTCCAGAACCGATGGGTGGTGCGCATCGTGCGCCAGAAGTGATGATGGCAACGTTAAAAACTGCGCTGAAAGAAGAGTTGACGCGCTATAAATCTAAATCAATTAAAACCTTATTAGTAAGCCGTTACGAGCGTCTAATGAGTTACGGTAAGTTCAAAGAAGTTGCTGAAAAGTAAGGCTTCTATCAAAAGGGCTGGTAAGCAAGCTTTAGCGTACCAGCCTGTTTCTGTTGAAACACATCCAGTACTATCCAAACTCCATGCATTTTTTACGCAACACTTATCTGTAAATAATCAACCGAGCTTATCTACACCAAAGCTATTGTTGGCATTAAGTGGTGGTTTAGATTCTTCTGTACTATTACATTTGTTAGTGGCATTAAAACCTGTGCTTAATGTTCAGCTTCAGGCGCTACATGTGCATCATGGCTTAAGCCCTAATGCCGATGCATGGGCTGCGTTGTGTGTTAGCCAGTGTAACGCGCTGAATGTCCCAATCAAGGTTGTTCACGTCAATGTGGATAGGCAAAGTAAGCTAGGAATAGAGGCTGCTGCTCGTCAATTACGATACCAAGCATTATTAGAAGAACGTATTGCAACGCAATCTGATTTTATTGTAACAGCGCATCATCAAGATGATCAGGCTGAAACATTGTTATTACAGTTATTACGTGGTGCTGGTGTGAAAGGTCTTAGCAGCATGGCGGAGGTTGACCAGTTAAGAAGGTTAATGCGGCCATTGTTAGGAGTGTCTAGACAG
>CAZZDN010000012.1:0-23005 GCA_964652655.1 uncultured Methylotenera sp. | reverse complement strand
CACTCAAGTGAGGTTTCTAGCAAATTAGCGGTTTCAATTAATAACTGTCAAGGGATAGCGGCTAAATCAGTCGCCCATTTAAATGCGTTTCTAGAATTTCAAAAGCTCGAGATTGAAGGGCGGAAAATGCATGTTTTTCAGCGATGTATGAATGACCAAGGGTATGTAGAAAATCCTGCATGGGTTAAGTATGCTGAACCGATTACTCAAAGACAAGCTAAAGCTTCAGGCATTTCATCGAATGAGGCACATGAAAAATTTAGACGCACACAGATGGTGCTAATTAAACAGTCTGCTAAACAACCTTCGTATTGGGTGCTTGCTAGTCAAGGAAAACAATAGTGGTATTTACACAAGGTTTGCTAATAGTTCGGTTAAAGTTGATTGCCGTTAATACCTTTGTTGATATGGTCGATTACTTACGATAAATGCATCATATTGATATCATCAATGATATTTTTTCCTCCAAGTTTTTGCATAATACCCGCGCGTTCTATTTTTTCTAAGATGTTTGGCCTTACCTGGCAAAGTATGAGGCGCGTATGGTTACGTTCGCATTTTTCAATCAGATCCCCCAAAGCTTGTATTCCTGTTGCATCAATCACTGGCACATTTTCCATACGCAATAACAACGTGTCTGTATGTGTAGTGATGGCTTCTAGTGCGGACATCAAGCGCTCTGTAGCCCCAAAGAAAAAAGGCCCCTCTATGCTGAAAATCGCAACGTTATTTGGCAATGCTAGGTGGGCATTGCCGGTTTCTTTGATTAGCTCTTCAACAGTCTGCTGTTTGATACTGACGGCCTCACTCATGCGCTTCATAAACAAAAGTGCCGCTAGCATGACGCCGATGTTGACGGCCAAAACTAAGTCAGTGAGTATGGTGAGCAGAAAGGTGATGATAAGTACAACAACATCAGCTTTAGGTGCGGTGCGTACCATGTTTGAGAAACGGTGTATTTCACTCATGTTGTAAGCGACAACAAATAATATGGCCGATAATGCGCAAAGCGGAATATGCGCTGCCAAAGGTGCAAACACTAGCACAATGATAATGAGGGTGATGGTGTGAATAATCCCTGCTAATGGGCCTGTAGCGCCGTTTCGGATGTTAGTTGCAGTGCGGGCAATTGCGCCAGTAGAAGCAAATCCACCAAATAGCGGTGAAAAAATATTGGCAACTCCTTGGCCAATCAGTTCTTGGTTCGAATCATGTTTGGTATTGGTCATGCTATCCGCTACCACCGCAGACAGGAGTGACTCAATCGCGCCAAGTAGGGCAATGGTAAAGGCTGGGCCAATGAGTTGCAGTACTTGTGAAAAGCGAATCGGTAAAAACTCAAACGCGGGTAAGCTTTGTGGGATGCCGCCAAATGCCGAACCAATCGTTGCTACCCCTTTAAAGCTAAAACTAGCTTGAATCGCTGTGACCACAACCATGGCAATTAACGGAGAGGGAATACGTTTAAATACTTTCGGTGAGTAAATCACTAGCAGCAGGGTTAGCAACGCCAGTAATGTCGTTTCAAAATGCAAGTTGGGAAAAGAAAGGATTAGATTCCATACTTTTTCATGAAAGTGGGTTGCACCTAGTGCTGGATTAAGTCCAAAAAAGTCTTTCCATTGGCCTACCCAAATAATAATCGCGATGCCGCTGGTAAAGCCTACAATGACTGGGGCAGGAATATATTTAATGACTGCGCCAAAGCGTACTAACCCCATAATCAACAAAATAAATCCAGCCATTAATGTGGCCATTTGCAGGCCAGCAATACCGTATTCTGCTGTGATGCCAGCAAGGATAACGATGAAGGCGCCTGTAGGCCCTGATATTTGTAAGCGGCTACCGCCAAGTAGCGAGCTAATGCCACCAGCGACTATCGCCGTATAGAGACCTTGCTCAGGTTTTGCGCCAGACGCAATTGCAAACGCCATAGCAAGCGGAAGCGCTACTATCCCTACAATGATGCCAGCCAGTATATTGTTCGCCCAATGTGGTTTTTTAAATAAACCAGCACGCTTTGCTTCTAGGTAGGCAATCATTTGTGGTGAGAGAAGTGTAAATATTGGTCTTGAATAGTAACATGCTGTATAGGGTTATTTCAATTCACCATAGCTAGCAATTGTCTTGAAAATAGTTTGTTATCTTCATTTGCATGATTCACTCAAGTAGATGCGCGCGACATGATAAAATTTGCGCCTATGAATGTAAGTAAACCTGATAATTTAATCCCTGCTAACTTTGAACACGCGCTACAAGGCTGTATGCTGGCTGATAGGCATGCATTACGTCGTAAAGTGCAGGAGATTAAAACACTGCAAAAAACTGCAGATGAAAAGTCCAATGCCAAAGCGCAGCGTTTGATGAATGAAGTGGTGCAAAAAATGCATACTTCACAGCAAAAGTACCAACTACGCTTAGCGCAACTACCTAAGCCTGAATACCCGCTAGAGTTACCAGTCAGTGGCAAGCGTGAGGAAATTGCCAGCGCAATTAGTAGGCATCAAGTGGTTATTGTCTGTGGTGAAACTGGCTCTGGTAAAACGACACAGCTCCCTAAAATTTGCTTAGCGTTAGGACGTGGCGTATCAGGCTTAATCGGGCACACGCAACCGCGACGTATTGCAGCAAGATCAGTCGCTAGCCGTATTGCACAAGAGCTTAAAACGCCGTTAGGCGAGGCGGTAGGCTACAAGGTGAGGTTTAACGATAAGCTGTCAGAATCTAGCTATATTAAGCTTATGACAGACGGTATTCTGTTGGCAGAAACGCAGGGCGATAAGTTTCTCAACGCTTACGACACCATTATTATCGATGAGGCGCACGAACGTAGCCTAAATATCGACTTTTTGTTAGGTTATCTCAAGCAGTTATTACCGAAACGCCCAGACTTAAAAGTCATCGTCACCTCAGCAACCATTGATGCAGACCGTTTTTCACAGCACTTTAACGGTGCACCCGTCATTGAGGTTTCTGGGCGTACTTTCCCTGTCGAGATTCGCTATCGCCCACTAGGTGCCGCTGGTTTTCGTGCACGTGAAGTAGCAGAAGCCGATAATCCACAGTTTGATTTAGATGATGAGACCGTGTTTGGTATTGCACGTAAAGCTAAAACAGAGGCACGCTGGCTGGAAGAGGATGATGAAGAGGAGGCGATAGAAGAGGCTATCTTAGATGCCGCCGACGACTTGTTAAGGCAGGGCGATGGCGATATTCTGGTATTTTTACCTGGTGAACGCGAGATTCGTGATGTTGCCGACCATTTGCGCAAATACCAGGGCCGCTCTACCAAGCTTAAACACATAGAGGTGTTGCCGCTATTTGCTCGATTAAGTATTGAAGACCAACAAAAGATTTTTAGAAGCCACACGGGCAGACGTATCGTATTAGCCACTAACGTGGCAGAAACATCGCTCACAGTGCCTGGTATTAAGTACGTGATTGATGCAGGCTTGGCACGTGTGAATCGTTACAGCACGCGTGCCAAAGTAGAGCAGCTACAAATTGAAAAAATTAGCCAAGCAGCGGCTAAGCAAAGAGCAGGGCGCTGCGGCCGTGTTTCCAACGGTATTTGTGTACGTCTTTATTCCGAGCAAGATTTTAATGGCCGCCCTGAATTTACCGAGCCGGAAATCTTAAGGAGTTCTCTTGCAGCAGTGATTTTACGCATGGCAGCATTACGTTTAGGTGATGTCGCTGAGTTTCCGTTTATTGAGGCACCTTCATCACGTTTAATCGCAGACGGCTATCAATTATTACAAGAGCTAGGTGCGGTAGATGCACGCCGCCAAATTACAGATACCGGTTTGCAACTAGCCAAACTACCGCTAGACCCCCGCGTTGGGCGCATGATACTGGCTGCCAAGCGCGAGCACTGCTTGAGAGAGATATTAATTATTGCAAGTGTGCTCAGTATACAAGACCCACGTGAGCGCCCAATGGATAAGCGTGAAGCCGCAGATAATGCACACGCCAAGTTTGCGGGAGAAGGCTCAGACTTTATGAGCTATCTCAAGCTGTGGGACTTCTTCGATAATGCGCTGAAAACGAAAAAGTCAAATAAGGACTTGCTTAACCAATGCCATAGTAACTTTTTATCATTCTTACGCTTAAAAGAATGGCGCGAACTACACGGACAATTGTTGGAGATTGTGGCCGAGATGGAGTTTAAGCTGAATGAGAAAGAGGCTAACTTCGAGCAAATCCACAAAGCTTTACTGGCAGGCTTATTAGGCAATATTGGCTTTAAAGACGGAGATAACGAATCTTACGCAGGTGCTCGCGGCATTCGCTTCCATATAGCACCCGGCTCTACGCTGAAGAAAACCCGTCCAAAATGGGTGATGGCTGCTGAGTTGGTAGATACCACTAAACTATATGCGCGTGGTGTGGCTAAAATTGAACCAGATTGGATTGAACCGCTGGCTAGGGGCCTTACTGACAGCCATTATTCAGACCCACGTTGGGATAGAAAAATGGGCATGGTCAACGCATGGGAGCGTGTGAGCTTATATGGGCTGACCATCATTCCTAAACGTCGTGTGCATTATGGTCCGATTAACCCAGTAGAATCGCGCGAAATATTTATTCGTGAAGCGTTGGCAAATGGCGAGTTTGATACCAAAGCTGCATTTTTTACCGCTAACGAGCGCCTGATTGCCGAGGTTGAAGAGCTGGAACATAAAGCGCGTCGCCAAGATGTGCTAGTAGATGAGCATAAACTTTTTGCTTTTTATGATGCCAAAATTCCTGCTGATATTTTTAATGCAGCAAGTTTTGAAAAGTGGCGAGCAGATGCTGAAAAAATATCACCAAGACTCTTGTATTTAACGCGTGACGATTTAATGCGGCACGGTGCAGATGCGATTACTGCTGTGCAGTTTCCTGAGAAAATCATGTTAGATGGTGTTGAAACTAATTTGAAGTATCGTTTTGAGCCAGGACATGTATTAGATGGTGTGACGGCGACAGTACCACTTGCCTTGTTAAATCAGTTAAACCCTGTGCAAACTGAATGGCTAGTACCCGGTATGTTGCGTGAAAAAATCACCTATTTGATTAAAGCATTGCCTAAAACATTTAGACGCGTATGTGTCCCTGTGCCTGAGTTTGTGACTGGATTTTTGGAAGAGGTTGGTGAGCAATTCTCACAGCCTATGCTGGATACCTTAGCTTCTTACATACAGCGAAAAACTACCCTAAAGATCAGTAAAGAAGATTGGGATTTGAGTGACATTCCACCGCACCATTTAATGAACTTCAGCGTACTGGATGATAGTGGCAGAGAGTTGGCGATGGGGCGAGACTGGAATGCCCTTAAAAAGCAATTAGGCTCAGCGGCACAGCTTACTTTTAGAAACACTTCACCAGATATTGAGAAAACTGGTTTAAAACAATGGGACTTTGGTGATTTGCCGCAGACACTAAGTTTTGAACGTGATGGTTTAAAGGTCACAGGTTACCCAGCGCTGGAAGATACGCAGGATAGTATTGCAGTGAAGCTGTTTGATACGGAACGTGAGGCAGAAATTAGTCACCGTAAAGGGGTGTGCCGACTAATGCGCTTTGAACTTAAAGAGCAGATGAAACAGTTGGAAAAAAGCCTGCCCAACTTTAATCAATACGCACTGGTTTTGCGTAACGTGATGTCTGCGGATGATTTGCGTGAAGACATGATATTAGCCATCGCTGACCGAGCCTTTATTGGTGAGGATGATTTACCACGTACTAATGCAGAATTTATGGTGCTAAAACAACGGGCAAGAACGCGCTTGCCAGCGGTAACGCAAGCAGTTGCGAGACAAGCGCAGGCCATTGCGACTGAGTATCAGCTACTGGTGCAAAAACAAGGCCAAATGCTTGCTACCGTCAATCGTTTAAAACGTGACCTAGAGCAGCAAATTAGTTTGTTGGTGTATAAAGGTTGCTTCCACCAAACGCCTTGGGAGCAATTACAGCATATTCCACGCTATTTAAAAGCCTTACGGTTACGTATCGAGAAGCACCCAGCAAACCCAGACCGTGATGGCAAAAATGCCGCCAGCGTGGGTTTAATTTGGCAAAAATGGCAAGATAAGGTCAATGCACTGAGTGCCGCGCATTTAGATATTCCGCAGCATTTGCTGGATTTTAGATGGTTAATCGAAGAGCTACGCGTCTCTTTATTCGCGCAAGAACTTAAAACACCGTTCCCTGTATCGCTCAAACGGCTAGAAAAAGCCTGGGCAGACATGCGTTTTTAATTTTCTAAATTCTCATGCATTCAGATCAAACTCATACTAACCACGTTGAAGAAAACTTTGATGAATTTCTAGCGCGTGCGCTTAAATTCAAGCCAGTGAATCAACAGTATATTCGCGTGAATATCAGTCGTCATACATTAATCGCGATTGCTATTTCTGTATTGGTGCATTTAGCGATTTTATTTTTAGCACCAACAATAAAGTTTGATCAACCACCTGCCAGTGCAACCAGTACCATCGAGGTCAGTTTGGCGCCACCCACACGCGCCCAACCAGTCCCCCAGCCCAAAGCAGAGCCGATAGCACAACCTAAACCTGAGCCTGTAGTAAAACCGATTAAAAAAACACCAATAACCAAGCCAGAAAAGCCTCAACCCATAGCGAAGGTACAAACCACCACCGCGGACTCCAGCTTAAAAGTACCAGATACCCCAGCGCCACCTCCGCCGCCAGTTCAGGAAAACAAGCTTGATCCATCCAAGTTCCCCGATATGGCCTCTTACATGAAAGCGGTGCAGGCAAGCAGACAGGGCGTCGAGTATGAAGCAGCCCGCCAAAATGCAGCGGCAATTGCAAATGAGCGTGGGCAAAGTGCTGAGCAAGCTCGGGATGAGCGTATTAAAAACAATTTAAAAAGTGGTACGAACGGTATTTTTGAAATTACTAGCAAAAGTGCACGTCGCGCAACCTTTGCATTTAAAGGTTGGACTAATGACTACAGTAACGCCAAATTACAGTACTTTGAAGTAGAGGCGAGCACCGGCCAAGATATAAGACTGTTAATTATTAGGCGGATGATTGCGTTAATAAGAGAGCATTACCAAGGTGACTTTACTTGGGAGTCTCACAGGCTAGGACGCTCAGTCACACAGTCCGCACGTTTAGAGGATAACGCAGGTCTTGAAGACTTTTTGATGATGGAGTTTTTTGGCACTAATTACCGCAATAATTAGCTGATTCAATCTAAATACTAAATCGCTAGGTTTATTTCGTTTTAAGATTGAGTCTATTTTTCATTACCAAGCGCACGTCTGTATTGTTCTAGTCTCTCATGGTATTGCTCGGCATCACCATACTCAATAAACCGAGCATAGCGTGAGTGGGCATTAAGCATTTTTCTGGCGTGTTTAATCGGACAAAAGTATTGCTCAGTGCGTGCCACAATCTCACTGATATATGTAATCATGCCAGTGCCGTAGGCGCAGTAGGTACAATGGAATTTTTCGATAAAATTGAGGTATTGCAGTTGCTGGCGGTCATAAATAATATAGTCAGCCCTGCGTACTTTTTTAATTCCATAAATTGGAAAGCAGGTTAGCTGGTAAAACGTGATGAAAATATCAGTAATGACTAGTGGGATGATCATGCCGTAAATGATAGGCCCAGTAATCAAATTCTGTGGTCGATTAGTGACCAACCATGTGAAAAAACTTCTTTTCAGGCGCTTATGTGTTTCTTTCATGGTTTTTTCAAACTCAACACGCTTACCTTTCATTTGAAAAAATATGGTGGACTGTTGCTCATTAAGTGCCGTGCGTAAATCATCTTCTAGTTCGTTAATCTGATTTAACAACTGTTGAATGCGATCGTTCATGCAAGCTCCTTAATTTATATTTAAATTGCATGGCTCAATTTTGGCTGCAACTAGCTGGCAGGTTATGACAATGAGAAATTGTATAACGTGAATATGCGTGGATGAGTATAACGCTTTATTTGCCGACTATCTGTTTATAGTAGGTAAAGCTTAAATTGGCAAAAAGTATACACATCTGTATACTCTAGGTGATGTGTTGTGTGCTGATGTTTAATATAAAGGACATTTCTGATGTATAAGTGCTTGAGTTTTCAACAGTTAAAGACTATTGCTCGTACTACAATACTATTTAGTTTTGTAGTTTCTGTCGCTGCGTGTTCAGGTCCAGCTCAGTATAAGGCTACCTGGAGCCAAGATTGGCCAGTATATGGCGGCGATTATAGCAATCAGCGCTTATCACCACTGACACAAATTAACGCTGATAATGTTAAAAATTTATCATTGGCATGGGCATTTAATACGGGTGTTTCTGCCAGTTTTCAGGCGACTCCTATTGTGTCAAAAGGGGTGATGTATATCGCATTACCTTTCAATCATGTGGTTGCACTAGATGCAAAAAACGGCAAAGAGATTTGGCGTTACACACATGCGCGCAAACCTGATTGGAAAATGTGTTGCGGCCCAGCTAATCGTGGTGTTGCAGTAAGTGACGGTAAAGTATTTATTGGTACTGTGGACGCTAGACTGATTGCTTTAGATGCAAAATCTGGGCATAAATTGTGGGATATTAATGTTGCTGAAGATACAGCATTAACCGAAAACACAGGTTTGCTCAGTAAGGATGATGCTAAAAGCAAAAAAGAAATTTACGGTGGCACGGGTATCGGTATTGCCATGGCGCCGGTAGTGTATCGTGGTAAGGTGATTGTGGGTGTGACCGGAGTCGGTTATGGGTTACATATTGATCAGCCGCGATTGGACGCACCGCTCGGTGCAGTAGTAGGCGTGAGCGGTCAATATGGGCGGCCAGGCTTTTTGGCTGCTTACGATATCAATAATGGCAACAAAGTATGGCAATTTGACACTATTCCATCACAAGGTTGGGAAGGTGTCTTTGCAGAAACAACTTCAGATGGTGTCTCGCTAAATCGTAATATCGTGGCTGAAAAAGAAAATCTTAAAACACATCAGGACGCTTGGAAATTTGGTGGTGGCTCTGCTTGGACGACGCCGGCCATTGATACTAAAACCAATACTTTATTCTTTGGGACAGGCAACCCTTCACCACAGATGAACGATGTGTCGCGTCCCGGCGATAATCTTTACACTGTATCGCTTGTCGCCTTAAATACCGAAACTGGCAAGCTTAGATGGCATTATCAGCAAGTGCCACATGATGTTTGGGGTTACGATGTGGCAAGCCCACCAGTGCTGTTTGACTATGTAATGAACGGCAAAAAGATTGCAGCTGTTGGGCAGGCGGGTAAAACTGGTTGGTACTACGTGAATGATAGAAAAACGGGTGCGCTATTAGCCAAGTCAGATGCATTTGTCCCGCAACACAATATGTTTGCCAAAGCGACTAAAGAGGGCACGGTGCTCTATCCTGGTATTCTCGGCGGATCAAATTGGAGCCCTAGTGCTTTAGATGAAAACAGCCAAACCAGTTACGTTGCAGGTATCCATTCGCCAATTAAATACACCTTAGTGGACGAACCTGCAAAAGGTAATTTGCCCGCCATTCAATATGTATCTTCAGAGCCAACTAACGATGCGCGCTGGGGCGTGTTATCTGCTATTAACTTGACCACGGGGAAAATGCGCTGGCAAGTGAAAACAAACCAGCCGTTGATGGGCGGCGTACTTGCTACACGTGGGGGGCTGGTATTTATGGGGGAGGGAGATGGCTACTTCAATGCTTACCGAAGTGCATCAGGTGAGTTGCTATGGCAATCTAAAGTAAGTGCTGGTGTTAATGCGCCACCTATCAGTTACGAAATCGATGGCGTACAATATGTCGCAGTAGTTGCTGGCGGTAATGCTATTTTTGGATTTACACCAGGTGATCAGATTCTCGTCTATGCACTCCCTTAATCAATAGGATAGTCCCTTGATGCGCAAATTTTTTTTGTTTGGTATTGTTTTAGCATGCCTAGTTGCTTGTGGTGCTAGTCATCAGTTTAATGCACTCTCAGCAAATGCCAATGTTGTGATTTTGGGCGATAGCCTAACTTATGGCACTGGTGCAGCGCATGGCGAAGATTATGTGACGCTGTTAACAGCAGAAACTGGCTGGAAGATTATGAATGCTGGTGTACCAGGCAATACCTCAGCAGATGGTCTAAGCCGGTTAGATGAATTATTGGCATCGCATGACGAAGGCGCACAAAAAATTGATTTGTTGATTGTGGAGTTGGGCGGGAATGATTTTATAAAGAAAATACCTGAAGCCGAAACGATACGAAATTTAAATGAGATTTTAGCGCAAACCAAAGCACGTAATATTCAAACTGTATTGATTGCGATTCCTGAGTTTAGCCCAATCAGTGCGGCATTTGGAAATCTTGAAGATCATCCGCTATATAAAAAATTGGCAAATGAAACAAATACACCGCTAGTAGAAAATATTTTTTCTGATGTGCTAGCTAAAAATAGCTTGAAATCAGATCCGATACATCCAAATGCTCAAGGCTATCGTCTTGTGGCGAATGAGTTAAAAGCTGCTTTGTCTGATTTTGGTTTTCTAAAAAACTAAAATTAGTTGTTATTTGTGCGTTGCTTTTAGGTAAAGCACGACGCAGGCAAGCATTAGCGTAATGCTGTTTGCAACGATGATAGGCCAACTTACAATCAATATCCCGTAAATTAGCCAGCCCAATACCCCTAAGCTGAATAAGCTGTACATGGGCAATGAAACTCCAGATAAATCTCTTGTTTTCCAAGATTGAAGCGCTTGTGGCACAAATGCAAACGTAGTCAGAAATGCTGACAAGTAGCCCACTAAATCCGTTATATTCAATATCATTTTGTGTTGACCAGCGACAATATTTTTTTGATAGACAACATTAGTAAAAGTGCAACAATGCCTGCAATCACGCCAAATAAGCCGTTTAATAAAGTTGCTATTACAGTTTGTAATAACCCGCCACTGCTGACGTTGCTCAAACCCTCAATCAAATGATGTACTGCAGGAATACCGTGCACTAGAATTTGACCGCCAACCAAGAACATCGCAGCTGTTCCAACGACTGACAACATTCTCATCATATGAGGCGCAAACCATAAAATGCCAAAACCAACTTTACGTTTCAAGTTGGCAAGGTGATTTTCCCCACGACAGCTTGCAAGATACAAACCACCATCATCCAGTTTAACAATGCCCGCGACTAAACCGTAAACACCAACTGTCATCACTGCGGCAATCCCTGATAACACGAGAATTTGTTTGCTAAATACTTCTGTGGCTACCACACCTAATGTGATGACAATAATTTCCGCTGAAAGCACAAAGTCTGTGCGTATTGCACCTTTGATTTTTTCTTTTTCCAATACTTCTAAGGTTTGGCTCTCATCTTTGCCAATCAGTTCTTTAGGGTTATGATGAGGCACATGCTCTTCTGCATGAAAAAACTTATGAAATAGTTTTTCAACACCCTCGAAACACAAAAACAAACCACCTAACATTAACAGAGGTGTCACCAACCAGTTAGCCAAACCACTAATCACTAATGCCAGCGGGACGAGAATTACTTTGTTAAGGGCTGATCCTTTTGCCACCGCCCAAACTACCGGTAACTCTCTATCTGCGTTTACACCAGTAACTTGTTGTGCATTGAGTGCAAGGTCATCTCCCAGCACGCCCGCCGTTTTCTTAGCAGCAACTTTAGTCATGACGGATACGTCATCCAAAATGGTTGCAATATCATCAATGAGAGTTAAAAGACTTGCGCCGGCCATGATTGCTCATTTCTAAACAAAAGTTTTATGAATCAAAATTGATAAGTCTAATCAGATTGACGAGGATTATAATGGATTAACATCACAATCATCTTTATCAGTATTAAAAAACATGTTGAATCAAGCAAATAATCAATGGGCGTTAATTATTAGAGGGATGACTTGCGCATCTTGTGTAAGCCGTGTGGAAAAGGCTTTACTTAAAGTGCCCGGAGTTGTGAGTGCTGAGATTAACCTTGCGCTAGAAACTGCACAGGTTTCTGGTATAGGTAAGGTGACGACACAGCAGCTCGTTGATGCGGTAGTTGCCGCGGGCTACCAAGCTCAGTCGTTAAGTGCAGAACACGATAGCACTGAACATCTTGCTGAGTCTTACAGGCAGAATCAATGGTGGCCAAGTGCGCTTGCTGCTGTGTTGTCATTGCCCTTAGTGATTGCAATGGTTGCTGAGTGGTTAGGTTGGCAAGGTCAACTTTCTGGCTGGTTGCAGTGGGCATTAGCAACACCTGTGCAGTTTTGGTTAGGCTGGCGTTTTTATAAAGCGGGATGGCATGCGCTTAAAGCTGGCGCTGGGAATATGGACTTACTGGTTGCGATTGGTACCTCTGCGGCTTACGGCTTGAGCGTGTATTTGTTGTTTAGCCCATCTCACGGTGCAGGTGCGCATCATTTGTATTTTGAATCCTCTACGATAGTGATTACCTTGGTGTTGTTTGGAAAGTGGTTAGAAGGACGTGCAAAGTCACAAACGACAGAAGCAATACGCGCACTCAATACATTAAGGCCTGAGTTTGCTACTGTTGTAAAAAACGGACAGCCTGAACTAGTTTCTATCGCCTTGGTGAAGGTGGGGGATTTAGTTTTAGTGAAGCCTGGTGAGCGTATTGCAGTTGATGGAACAGTGCAGAGTGGTGATAGCCAAGTGGATGAGTCCTTAATTACTGGTGAGAGCCTACCAGTGTCAAAAAAAGTAGGTGATAAAGTGACTGGTGGCGCCATGAATGGCGAGGGTCTTTTAACTATCATTACCAATGCAGTAGGTGCTGAAACTGTACTTGCGCGTATTGTGCGCTTGGTAGAGTCTGCACAAGCGAAAAAAGCGCCAATTCAACGATTGGTGGATAAAGTGAGTGCAGTTTTTGTGCCAGTGGTGCTTGTGATTGCAGCACTTACTTTGATTGTTTGGTGGCTATTCAACGGAAACTGGGAGACTGCAATTATTAATGCAGTCACGGTTTTAGTAATTGCCTGCCCATGTGCGCTGGGTTTGGCAACGCCAACTGCCATTATGGTTGGCACAGGCGTTGCTGCGCAACATGGTATTTTAATTAAAGATGCAGAAGCCTTAGAGCTCGCGCATGCCATTAAAACTGTTGCGTTTGATAAAACAGGGACTTTAACTGAAGGGCATCCTAAGTTAATTAACATGCAGTCAACTAGCAAAGAGGGCAGTGCTCAGGACACAGAGCAACTACTTATGTTAGCCGCAAGTTTACAGGCAGGGAGCGAGCATCCATTGGCAAAAGCTGTGACTAATGCTGCTAACGCTCAAGGTTTGCAATTACAAATAGTGCAAGATCTACAGGCACTGGCGGGTAGAGGTGTGGTGGGCGAAGTGGGTGGGAAAAGGTTATATTTTGGCAGCACGCGCCTGATGAATGATTTAAAGGTCAATCTTTCATCATTCAAAGATGATGCGTTAGCGCTAGAGCAAAAAGGGCACAGTATTTCATGGTTAGCGCAAACTAGAGCGCTTGATAACTTTGCACCCAAGCTATTAGGCTTGTTTGCATTTGGTGATGCTATTAAGGCAACTGCTCATCAGGCGATTGCTGATTTAGAACAATTAGGGATAAAAACTGTATTAATATCAGGTGATAATCAAGGTAGCGCCTCCAACGTTTCTAGCCAATTAGGCATTTCACATTTTTATGCGCAAGTATTGCCAGATGAAAAAGCATCTATCGTGACACAGTTAAAACAAGATGGGCTGGTTGCTATGGTGGGAGATGGTTTGAATGATGCGCCAGCGCTGGCTATTGCCGATGTGGGGATTGCAATGTCTAGCGGTACTGATGTTGCCATGCATACATCGGGTATTACGTTAATGCGAGGCGACCCTGCTTTAGTAGCCCATGCGATTGATATTTCTAAACGCACATACCAAAAAATTAGACAGAATCTGTTTTGGGCTTTTATCTATAACGTCGTGGGTATTCCATTGGCAGCTATAGGGATGTTAAGCCCTGTGTTGGCTGGAGCCGCAATGGCGCTCAGCAGTTTTAGCGTAATTTTGAATGCATTGCAGCTTAAGTTTTGGAAGCCCAAAATTGATAATTAAGCTGTATTATGATGGTTTTTTGGGTGATTGATATTCAATTCTTACAAGTTATACTGCAAAATCAAATAATTATGTCAGACTTGACTTGTTAAAAATCGTTACATATGCGATACTATGCATTAATAATGACTAGTAAGCTCATGATAGAGTTTAAAAAAGTCTGTTTGGTTTGCATTTTTGGATTGCTTAAAGAATAAAATTAAGAAAGTAATTGAATGAGCCTAGTGGTTAAGTCTAGTTTGAGTAACCGTAGAATATTAGTTGCTGTACTTTCTACCTTCAGCATTGCATCAACTGCAGGTGAGACCGTAGCTGACGATGTTAAGTTACGTCCTACTTCAACATTATCAGCTGCGGCGAATGCTGCCAACTCTGCTGTGAGTGCCGCTAATGCCGCTGCTGCGGCGGCAAGTGCCGCAGCAGCTACTGCTGCTGCTGCGGTTGAAGCAATTAATGCAATACTTCCCCCTTCTCAGAGGGTTGCGCCCAATGTCACATCTTCTCCAAGCACGAGTCCCAATTCTCAGCCTACGCTCGTATTAACCCCACCCCCAGATGCGCTAGCAATTAAACCTGCTAATAACATTAATGCATTGTTGCCAGAAAATGATTCGTCAGACTTGCAAAGTGAGACAAAAGACTCAGTGACTATGAATGGTAAGTTTTTTGTTCCATCTGAGCGTTCGTTGGTGGGCTTGGTGGGGACTTTTGAGGTGCCTGTTGCGGCAGATGCTAGAGGTGATTTCGCCGCTGGAGCCCAATCGGAGGGTATAGAAGCAGTTGAATCTGTTAGCTCAATTGACCTTGCCCAGGCTGTCAAAGCATCGTTGGGCTTCAGTAGAGATGTTCGTGTTGCAAACGCACGTGTTGACCAAGCGACAGCACAAGCCGGTCAGGCTAAAGCCTTTCTGTTGCCGTCTTTATTGCTGAATGTTAAGACCGGACGAGAGCAGTCCTCGCCTGGTTCGCGTTTAGATTCATCAACAGGTAGGATTGAGTCAGAGAGTAGCCACTCTAGAACGGATAGGGTAATTACATTAAAACAACCTCTATTGGATTTGCCTGGCTTATATGACTGGAAGCGTCGTGAGGTGGTTGAAAGCTCTAGAAAAGAGGCGGTGAGAGCTAGTCAGGGAGATGCGTACCTTGCAACCGTCAATGCTTATCTTGCATTAGTGTCTAGTCGCTTGCAGGCGAGTATGGCGCTCGACTATGAAAATCAATTGCAGGAACTTTTTCAGTACATTGATAAGCGTGCCAATGCAGGAGCAGCAACAAAATCAGATAAAGAGCGTGTGCGTGCGAGAAGCCTAAATGCACGTGCAGCTAGAATCGAGCAAGATGCAGCGCAAGCTGCAGCTGGTGTTGAATTTGTGCGCTTGGTAAATATTGCCCCTGCAGTTTTACGTCTTCCAGACATGGAGGATGTTGGTATTTCTATCGTACCGACTGAGTTACAGAAAGCGATTTCTATTGCGATAGAGTCCAATCCCGATATAGCCGTTTTGAAAGAGGAAGTTAGGGCGGCTCAAGTTGATCAGGCTGCCGTTAAGGGTAGATTCCTTCCACGGCTTGACCTTGAGTTGAGTGACACAAATATGAGGAATATGGGAGGGGAAACGGGCACCCAACATGATCAACGTATGATGTTTGTCATGAACTGGTCAATATTGAATGGTGGAAGCGATATTAAACTAGGTAACGAAAAAAACGCTCGTGTTGAAGAGATTAACTATAGATTGGATGACCAACGTCGTCGCGTTCTCCAGTCGCTAACTGCGCAATACGCTACCCTAGAGGCTACCCGTCAGCGTATTAATGCGGGATATCATGAATTAGAATCAATTTCCACTGCAGCAAGAGCAATGTCCAATCGTATGGTTTCTGGTAATCAATCATTGCTAGATATGTTGGATGTGTATGACCGTTACTATCAAGCACGTACGCGTTTAGTTGCTTTGCATGTGCAGGAAATGGGGGCGGTTGCTCAAATTGCACGCTTAGTCCAAGGCGCGCCACTAGGACAGAGTGTTACAGCAGTGAAGCCTGCTGATGATGGTTTGTTCAGTAATCTAATCAATAGTGTATTGCAATGAGGGAATAGTTGATGGCTGTTGAAGGAGGGGATGACGGTACAGATATCTTTTGGCCAGGTTATGTGGATGCCGTTACTAATTTAGTGTTGAACTTACTGTTCATGTTAACCATTATGATTGTGGCTGTGTTTATGTTTGCTTTAGAGCTTAGTAGGCATAAAGACGATAAGCCATTACCTATGATAGAAATACCAACAGAGCAGACACCTTCGACCACGACAGACGTTCCTTTAACTGATGCTATCAAAGTTAAAGATAATGAGATAACTGCATTACAAAAACAAATCGAAGTATTAAAAAAGCAGATTGTCACGCAAAATGATATTCGCACTAATCAGAAAGTGGTGATTACAAAGACACCTATTCCGAAGCCAGATAAAGAATTAGACAAGGCTGCAGAGTCAGGAGGCGGCGTAGTCGTAAGTTTCCTATTAGAGGCGGTAACACTTAGTCCAACTGAAGCCGAAACGTTACGAAGTACGCTGGGTCCCATTGTTGCTAGCGGTGCAGCTAAGGTTGAAGTTGTTGTGCCAGCAGGATTTTCTGAGGCGAGACGTATTGGATTTTACCGTGCGATGGCTGTACGTAATCAGTTAATTGAAATGAATGTACCGGCAGATAAGATTGAGGTTTCTGTTCGCGAAGGTAAATCTAGCGCAGATAACTCTAAAGTGATTGTTTCACCACGGTAATTTTAATGAAGAAATTATTGCAGATGATTTCAGATATGGAACCACGCACAGTATTTGTGTGGATGGTGCTGTTTTTTTCTGTGGCTTTTATTACATGGGCAGGCAATGCTGAGGTCGATGTAATCGTGCGCACAGAGGGTAGGGTGGTTCCCGCAGGAAAAGCACAAATTGTGCAACACCTTGAAGGTGGGATAGTGCGCCGTATTCTTGTTCAGGAGGGCGAGGTGGTTAGTTCTGGGCAGATTTTGATGGAGTTGTCTGATATACAAGCAAGATCTAATCTTGAGCAGGGGCGTTCTAAGTCTGCTGCGTTCCGTGGACGCGAAGCGCGTTTAGTAGCAGAGGCCAGTGGTGCAGGTGGTATTGTGTTTCCAAAAGACCTAGTGGATGAGAGTGTTCGGCGCGCTGAAACTGATGCATTTCAGGCAAGACGTGCACGGGTGGCAGAAGAGGTGCGTGTGCTACGCGATCAGAGCGCTCAAAAACGTGGAGAGATATTAGAGGCTGAGAGTCGGCGGAAAAATCTGTTATCAGAGCTTGATGTAGCTAAGCAACAATTCAGAGTGATTGAAGGGCTGAGTAAAGAGAATGCCGCCTCACACCTAGAGTTGTTGGACAGTCAGTCTAGAGTGCAAAGGTTATCGTCACAGATCGCCGAAGCAGAATCTGCTATACCAAGATTACGTGCTGCCGTAGCTGAAACGGAATCAAAAGCAGGTGAGGTTTGGGCAAGGTATCGTGCAGAGGCATCATCTGAACTTACACAAGTGCGCGCAGAGCTAGAGAAGTCAGAGTTTGAGGTAGACAGTAATACGGATAGGTTGGAACGTAATCAGGTGCGTGCGCCGCTTGCTGGTGTAGTCAATCGATTAGCTATTTCCACTATAGGGGGGGTAGTTAAACCAGGTGAAATACTCATGGAGATTACCCCTAACTATTCTGGTGTGCTGATTGAGTCTAAAGCGAATCCGAATGACCGTGCAAACTTACGCCCGGGGTTGTCATCGCGGGTAAGAATTGGCGCCTATGATTACGCTACTTTTGGTACCTTAAATGGAAGGGTGACAGAGGTCAGTGCGGATACCTTGTTGGACGAGCGTGAAGGCCGATATTACAGAGTGATTGTAAAAGCTGAAACAGTCGCTGGTCAGAAAATGGTGACAGTGCCAGGAATGACAGCTGTTGCAGATATTGTCGTAGGTAAGCGTACAGTACTTTCTTATTTATTATCGCCAATGTTACGTTTTCGTGATGGCGCATTTAGAGACTCACGCTAATCAAACTATCAAACTGTAGAATAAACCGATTTTAAAAACAATTTTATAAGGCTAATCGTTTAGGTCACGGAAAATTTATGTATAAACGTTTGAAAATATATTACCTTTACACCGCGCTGCCATTCATACTTTTATTGGTTGCAGCAGTGTTGTACCGTACAGCTATTGTCAAAACAATCACTAGTAATCCACACCCGCAGATTAACTATTTGATTTTCGCCATTACTTTTCTTGGTGGTGTGCTGATTCTGATTAGTATAAGAAAACTAATGGCAGAAGCTAAACACTTGTCAGACTTCACCGAGGCGCAGAGAGCAGGCGCTGAACAAGAGCAGTTGCAAGAAATGGCGCTTAACTGTGATGCTGATATTGCTTATGTATTACGTATGGTGGCTGCATCTAGCGGTCGTTCTATTACGCACCAAGAACAGATTGCTCTAGAAAATGAACTTCATAAAGCAGCCACACGTTTAAATAGTAGAAATGCGCTACCGCAGTTTTTAGGTGGATTGCTTGTAGGGCTTGGATTGCTGGGTACATTTATCGGCTTGCTAGCAACGTTAGATGATATTGCCATACTTATCTCTAGTTTTAGTTCTCTGGATATGAAAACTGCAGACCCAATCCAAGTGTTTGGTCAAATGGTCAATCGTATGGAAGCACCAATGCACTCCATGGGGATTGCCTTCTCTGCTTCAATGTACGGCTTACTTGGTTCGATTATTATTGGATTTATGATGGTATCTGTACGTCGTTGTATGGGTGAGGTCATGTCGATATTAGGTTCAGAGGTTGCCCAGCATATCGAGTTTGCATTAGCAAGAGATGGGTTTGCGTATAGTAAGGCTGGGATAAAATTAGGATTAGGTAAACATCCCGCAGAGCCACTCGCTTTGAGAGATGTAGTTGGGCCGCAAGCCTTCTCAGGTGTAGATAACACTAGTGCTGCAGAAGTTAAAGTTCCAGATAATTCACCTACTGAAAGCGTTAGTATCCCAACTAGCACCTTCAGTTCAGGTGCGTCAGGTGGACTTTCTTCAGAAGAGGTTAGGGTTTTAAGGCGTATTGAAGAGCGGTTGACAGAAACGGCACGTTTGCAGGAGCGCAACCTTAATTCGGAAATCGATGATTTTCGAAAACAACGCGCTGAAATGTTGCGTGCGCTGGCTGAGAATTCCGAAGCTTCAAACAATTTCCGTAGTGAACTTCAACGTGTTGGAAGACAGTTAGGTACGATGTTGACTATGATGGAAAAAGGTTCTGATGAAATCAATGAACAAATGCGAGAAATTAAACTGAATATGGCGGATAGCTCAACAGAAATGCAGCGACTTTTAGCGTTGTTGATTGAGGTTTCGAGGCAACGTTAAATCAATTGGGAGGTATTTAGTTAGCGTACATTAAGTAATAATTGTTATGGCCGTTAAACTAAATGTACTTAAGGAGTAACGATTATGGCAAACAAAAACACATCAAGTAGTGAAAAAGCAGCATCAGATGCACTAAAGCAAGAAGCTAACCGAGCATTAATGGTGGGTGATATTGTGCGTGCAACCGTGCAACCTAACGGTGATGTCAATATCCAGCAGGCATTAGATGCGCTTAAGTTGGTAGATGTAGCTGATGTCGACTTGTTACTCACATTTGCCGATGGTAAACATATTGTGATTACCAACGGTGCGCTAGATGCGATTAGTTCAAATCCTCCAGACGCACTATTTACAGACAAAAAACTTCCACTAGCAGATCTATTTAAAATGGTTGGTGTTGTTAATCCTGCCAAGGTAGGTAGCCTGCGTTTGGTGACTGAGAATATAGATGCAAATCCAGCCATAGAGGAGTCTGCCCCACAATCTGAAGTTGCGCCAGTGACGCCTCCACCAGCGCCTTTGGTAAAAGTCTCTGCTGGTTTATCTACAGGCTCTGGGAAAGGTGTTGGTAATGGCATGGGTCTTGGGAGTGGCGAGGGGGAAGTGCCTGCGACTGTAATGTCGCCAGTGCCACCGCAGCCCGCTACTTTTAGAGTGGGAAGAAATACACAAAGTGTCGAAGATGCACTCAGCGGCACGGGTCTTGGGGTCCCAAACGTAACTAGCGAGCTATATACATCCCCTAATTTTAAACTCACTCCTTCAGGGCGTGCAGATTTGCCTTTAGGTGCGTACGATGCAGACGCGACTACAGAGCAGTTGGCAGAACGCGCTAGCCCATCAGGGCAAGCGACACGCGAGCTTATCTACGGGACTTCAGGGGCTGACACCATAGATTTCAATCCATCGTTTAGTGCGAATTCTGGCCAGTGGAGCAAAAATTTACACATCACGCTAAATAATTTTTCTAGTGTTAGCTCAATTCAAATTGTTTTTAACGCCGCGAAAATTGCACTAATCCCTGGTTTTGACTTGCAAGGAACAGGTGTTACACGTGATAGTCCGACTTCAAACTCATGGCATGTAACACCTGATGCAGCAATGCTATTGGAAGGGTTAGATGTTTTTATTGTTTACAACGTCAATGATAGTGCTGCGGCTGTGGATTTTGGCGGTGACATCATTGTAAATGGGAATGCTGGTGCTTTTCTTTTTGAGGTGGTAAACAACATTAATCTAACTTGGCGAGACGCAGTTGAGCAGTCTGATTTTAGTGTAACTAGTTCAACGGGTGCTCCACTCATGGTGTTGCCAAGAGCCGGCGTAGGAGTTGAAATATTTGCTGGTGCTGGAAATGATGTCATTAATGCTGGCGCTGGTCCTGACATCATTCATGGGGAGGGTGGTGATGATGACATTAATGCAGGTACTGGTAATGACATCCTAGATGGTGGCCTAGGAGCCGATATACTAGATGGCGGACAGGGTCTAGATACAGCAACATACGAAAATGCGACAACTGGTGTAACAGCCGATTTAAGTATGGTAACCAGCGGTACAGGTGAGGCGACAGGAGACGAGTTTTACAATATCGAAAATCTTACGGGTTCAAATTTCGATGATGTTTTAATGGGCGATGCGCAGGCCAATGTGTTAAAAGGCGGTGCTGGTAACGATAAGCTGATTGGTCGCGGAAATGGCGATGTTTTAAATGGCGGAGACGGAAGTGACACGGCAAGCTACGAGTTCGCTGTTGCTGCTGTGACGGTGAATCTAGCCACTGGCCAGGGTTCACAGGGTGAGGCTGATGGCGACACTTTCACCTCAATTGAAAACCTGATTGGCGGTGCTGGTAACGATAGTTTTACTAGTGCACTTGGTATTCAAGCAAACGCATATGATGGACGAGGTGGTATTGATACAGTCAGTTACGCAGCATCAACATCAGGTGTGATAGCAACGTTGACTGCTGGTTTAGCTACGCAAACCAATGATGCGGCAGGCGATACTTTTACAAGCATAGAGAACTTAACAGGTTCAAATTTTGATGACACATTAATTGGTAGTGGTGCAAGCAATATACTTAGTGCCGGTCAAGGTGATGATGTGCTCGAGGGAATGGGTGGCGCTGATTCGTTGGTTGGCGCCGGTGGTAATGATACAGCCAGCTATGAAAATGCATCTTTAGGTGTGATTGCCTCTTTAACAACCTTATTTAACGCAGGGCCGGCAGTAGTCAATACAAATGATGCAGCTGGCGATACATATTCAGGCATAGAAAACCTAAAAGGTTCCAGTTTTGACGATAGTTTAATTGGCGACAATAGCATCAATCTTTTAATTGGTGGTGATGGCGATGATGTACTTGAGGGGATGGAAGGCGGAGATACATTACAAGGCGGTAGTGGTAATGACACGGCGAGCTATGTACATGCTACTGGTGTAGTTGCTTCTTTAACTGCTGGTCTAGCAGGGTTTAGTAGCGCTGGTGATGCCGCAGGTGATTTGTATTCCAGTATTGAGAACATAACAGGCAGTAATTTTAACGATACTTTAGTTGGTGATGCTGGAATTAACGTTCTAACTGGTGGTGATGGCAATGATGTTTTAGAAGGTATGGGTGGTGCTGATATTTTGATTGGTGGCGCAGGTGTTAATACAGCTAGCTATCAGTACAGCTCAGCAGGTGTCATTGCATCGTTATTAGATAGCAATATAAATACCGGTGATGCGTTAGGCGATACCTATACGCAAATTCAAAATTTATTAGGTTCAGCCTTTGATGATACGTTAGAAGGCGATGCCAACAACAATACTCTGACCGGAGGTGCTGGCAACGACACACTTATAGGTGGAGCTGGTATTGATAGTTTGTTTGGTGGTGATGGTGATGATGTACTGATTGATGATGGTGCCGGTTTGGCTGTGCTTGACGCTGGTGCAGGTGACGATATTATTCGGCTCACTAACTTTGATAGTGCTGTTGATGCTATTTCAGGCGGTGCTGGTACAGATACTTTGGTGATAGATCGCGCAGGTAGCGAAAATATTACCTTTAACATGGGAGTGTCGGCTGATCAAGCTGGAGGGCTGCTACAAAATGGCTATGGTGGAGGTACGGTTGTAGGCAATTTCAGTGGTATTGAAAATGTAACTGTGACAGGAACTAACCGATTATATGTATATGCCAATAATGGTGACAATATCATCACAGGTGGCGCCCAGTTAAATGATACGGTTGATTATCGCAATGCGGCCGCTGGTGTTAATGTAAATTTAGCCACAGGCGTAGTAACTGGCGGAAGTGGAAATGATACGCTAGTGAGTATTGAATATATCTATGGCGGCAGTCAATGGAACGACATTTTGATTGGTAACGCAAATGATAACTGGATACGCGGTTTCTATGGTAGCGACTACATTGATGGCGGCGCTGGTGTTGACACTTGGTATTTGGACTGGTCGGGACAGTCAGCAACAGCTTCGCTACTCACCA
>CAZZDN010000011.1:6394-23449 GCA_964652655.1 uncultured Methylotenera sp. | reverse complement strand
GAGCCTTTTTGGTTCAGGATGCTGGCTTAGGCTATGTCCGTGGAGAACTCCCTCATCGTTCACGGGTTTTGTTGCTGACGGCTACCTTAAAGCGTGATATTTCAAATCCGCTAAACTCACGATTTCTAAACATTTCTCATGGCAACTTTCTAGTATCACAGGTGGAGCAAAGCCGGCTTCTGAGGCTTCCAGCCAGCGGCTTGCACATAAGCACCAACGGTCACCAGGGCGTAGCCCTTCAAAACCGTATTCTGGGCGTGGGGTACTTAAGTCATTGCCTCTAGAGATTGAGAATGCTAAAAACTCTTCAGTCACCTGTGCGCAAACCGTGTGGCTGCCGTGGTCTTCAAGCCCAGTTTCGCAGCAGCCTGAGCGGGTAAAGCCAGTGACTGGATCTAAACTGCAGATTTGTAAAGCGGTGCCAAGTACGTTTTTTGGTTGTGATTTTGTCATCTTGCTATTAATTCAGGTTAGTATTGGCTCAGGTATTGATTTAGCTGAGCGGTTGTTCAATTAAATTAGATATAGATTATCATAGACGTTCATTTTTGACAGGAAAACGTAATGCGATATTGGTTAATGAAGTCCGAGCCATCTGATGTTTCAATTGATGACCTAGCGAGCTTTGAGAATCAAACTGTAGATTGGTATGGTGTGCGCAACTATCAGGCACGTAACTTTATGCGTGATCAGATGCAAGTGGGGGATGGTGTGTTGTTTTACCATTCTAACTGTGATGAACCTGGCATTGTAGGAATTGCTGAAGTTGCTACATTAGCTTACCCAGATCGCCTCCAGTTTATTGAGGGCCATAAATATTATGACCCTAAGGCAACGCCAGAGAGTCCTCGCTGGTTTAATGTCGATGTGAAGCTTGTTCGTAAAACACGCTTGCTGAGCCTGAAAGAAATGCGCGAGACCCCAGAATTAGAGAATTTGCGTATTCTGCAACGTGGTAACCGACTATCCATTACCCCCGTAGATCCGAGAGATTGGGCTTTTATTCTCAGCAAGCTGTAACATTAATCAGTAATTAATATACGCGAGCTTAAATAAACTTAAATAAAAAAGCGTCTATCAATCGATAGACGCTTTTTTAATAAACCACAGGTGAATAATTAACCCACCTGATTAAATCGTGCGATTATTTTTTATCCAGACTACCCATTGACTTTGGATAAGTGACAATACCCCACGGCATATCTTTGACCTCAATCTGTTTCGTTACTTCCAGTTTGTCTGCATCAATCACGAATACAGCGTCCGATTTACCACAAGCGAGCAAGATTTGTTTGTCATCTGGCGTAAATGTAAAGTGCCAGCAGCGGTTACCTGTCGGGATGTCTTTGATTTTTTCATAAGTTTTTGCATCAAAAACCTGCAAGGCTTTTTGCTTGTTGGTCGCAACAAAAATACGATCACCTTTAGTATTATAGGCAATACCGTAAGGCGTTTCGCCTGTGTCTACCGTGCGTACAAAGTTAAAATCTTTATCTAGCACCATGATTTTGTTGCCGTATTCAAGGGTGGCAAGGTAAGTGCTGCCGTCCGGTGAAACTTTGATACCGCGAGGGCGATCGCCATGTTCGTGCGTATGAATGGTTTTGACTAAGCTACCGTCTTCAATGTTATGCACAGTGACAGTGTTATCTGCTTCATTCGTAATCACTAGGTTTTTGCCGTCAGCAGAAAACTCAATACCTTCAGTTTCTGGGCCGCCTGTGATTTCGCGTACTTTTTCGCCTTTGGTTAAGTCAACTACAGCAATTTTAGCTGGGACTTTCTCTTCATCATCATCGTCATCCTCTTCTTCGGCAGGTTTTTGACCTGGTTTTGGTGGAGGGCCGCCGACTGCGCTAGGCTCGGATGAAATAAATGCATAGTTACCGCTGATACGAACAAACTCAGGGTTTTTGCCTACGGGAATTTGTTGTAATACTTCACCAGTAGCTGTATCAATGACAGAGATGCTTTCGTTTTCACGTGTGGCGACGATTAGTTTTTTACCATCATCAGTGATGCCAAGTCCGCGTGGTGCAACAGCTTTTACATCAAACTCTTTACTGACTTGCATGGTAGCAAGGTCAATCACACTCACGCCAGCATCTTGACGTGTAACATAAGCAACACCACTTCCAGCTGTTTTTTCTTCGGTGGTGGTTTGTGCCTCAGTTGCAGGCTCTTTGCTGCAACCATGAATACCTGCCATTAGCGCTAATAAAACTAAACTAATACGCGTTTTGCTCAATGTAGGTGTAAATTTCATACGCTCTCTCCAAATTGACTACTGATAATGACATGCTGATCTTTTTATTCAATAAGACCTTAAGTTGATAAAACAAGCAAGAACTATACTAGTAAGTATATTCAATTAAAAACATAAGCTTAAGCACTGAGCCAATATTATTTGGCTAATATCAACCACCACAATTGGTTGATATTAGCCAACTAGCTGGTGCGATATTGACGCAAATCAGCCTAAAAACAATTTGTAAGCAGGGTTTTGTGTTTCATCCCAGTACGGGTAGCCTAGATTATTTAAGAAATCAGAAAACTCGGATAGTTCATTAGGCGGTACTTGCATACCCACTAATACACGGCCAAAGTCTGCACCGTGATTGCGATAGTGAAATAAGCTAATGTTCCAATCGTGTCCCATGGTATCTAAAAACTTCATCAGTGCACCTGGTTTCTCAGGGAATTCAAATCTGAACACTACTTCATTCTCAGCTTGAGGTGCATGGCCGCCCACTAAGTGACGTAAGTGTAGCTTGGCCACTTCGTTTTCTGACAAATCAAGCGCAGGTAAGCCTTGTGCCTCTAAACTCTTTACTAACTCTGCTGATTCTGTTGGATCGTTGACGGCAACGCCCACAAAAATATGCGCTTCGTTTTGGTCAGAATAACGATAATTAAACTCGGTGATGTTGCGATTGCCAAGTAAATGACAGAAAGCTTTGAATGCACCAGGCTTTTCTGGGATGGTCACCGCCATGACTGCTTCACGTTTTTCTCCCAACTCTGCACGTTCAGCAATAAAACGTAGTCGGTCAAAATTCATATTGGCACCAGAGGCAATGCCAATCAGTGTTTTACCTTCTAGCTTTTCGCGTGCTGCATAAGCTTTTAATCCTGCGGTAGCAAGCGCGCCTGCTGGCTCTAATATGCTGCGCGTGTCTTCGAACACGTCTTTAATGGCAGCACAAATAGCATCGTTATCTACCACAATCATTTCATCAACGAATTGCTGACAAAGCTCAAATGTATGTTCACCGACTTGTTTCACTGCTGCGCCATCGGCAAACAAGCCCACTTGCTCCAGCATTACACGCTTACCCAGTTGGAGTGATTCTGTCATCGCCTCTGCATCGCGAGCCTCAACGCCAATCACTTTAATCTCAGGGCGAACGGCTTTTACATAAGCGGCAATGCCCGCTAATAAACCACCGCCACCCACGCAACAGAAAATAGCTTCAATTGGCTCGGGATGTGCGTCTAAAATTTCCAATGCAATTGTGCCTTGCCCGGCAATGACATCTGGGTCGTCGTAGGGGTGAACAAAAGTGAGGTGTTCAGACTTTTCTAGCTCGAGCGCATGCACGTAAGCATCGGAGTAGCTGTCGCCAAACAATACCACTTCTGCCCCGCGGCTTTTAACTGCATTAATCTTGATGAGCGGTGTGGTTGTCGGCATTACGATAACAGCACGACAGCCCAGCTTTTGTGCAGATAATGCAACCCCCTGTGCGTGGTTGCCTGCACTGGCTGCAATGACACCAGAATCTAGAGCCGCTTTTGGTAGGTTGGCCATTTTGTTGTAGGCGCCGCGCAACTTAAATGAAAATACAGGTTGCATGTCTTCGCGCTTCAAAAAAACGCGATTATGAATGCGTGCAGATAGGTTGGGCTGAAAGTCCAATGGCGTATTTCTGGCCACGTCGTATACACGAGAGTTTTTGATTTTTTCTAAATAGTTAGTAGACATGCGTTTTTGTATTAGCTTAGTAGCGGTGTATAGTTATGGTTTGATTGACATTATAAAGAATTTATAAGGATTTAAGTAAATGGCGTTTACACAAGATGAATTAAAGCAACAGGTTGCAAAGGCTGCAGTAGAGTATGTGAAAAGTGGCATCATTGGCGTGGGCACAGGCTCAACCGCCAACTTCTTTATTGAAGAGTTGGCAAAAGTGAAGCACAAAATTGATGGTGCGGTAGCGAGCTCTGAAGCAACAGCACAGCGTTTGCGTGGTCATGGTATTGAAGTATTCGACTTGAACTCAGTAGACAATCTTGAAATTTATGTGGATGGCGCTGATGAAATCACAGAGCACATGCACATGCTCAAAGGTGGTGGCGGCGCTTTAACACGCGAGAAAATTGTTGCCGCGGTCGCTAAAAAGTTTATCTGTATTTGTGATGAGACTAAATACGTGCCTGTACTCGGTAAGTTTCCACTGCCAGTAGAAGTACTGCCAATGGCAAAAAGCCATGTTGCACGCGAGTTGGTGAAACTAGGCGGTCAGCCAAAACTACGTGACTTCACTACAGATAACGGTAACGTAATTCTGGATGTGCATGGTTTAACCATTACAGATCCAGTTGAGATGGAAGCAAAAATCAACCAAATTGTTGGTGTGGTCACGAATGGTTTGTTTGCGGCTCGTCCAGCAAATGTGTTGTTGTTAGCAACAGCGGATGGTGTTAAAACTTATCAGAAATAAATCGTTCATCATTGAATTGTAATAATTTTGTCATATTGAGTCGCTAGACTATGTTCATTAGCAGATATTGGAAATTAAAAAATGCATTCTGAACATACCTTTAAGCAATATGACGCAGAGTTGGAAGCTTTACGAGGCAAAGTGCTTGAAATGGGCGGCTTGGTTGAGTTGCAAATCGTGCAAGCGCTTGAAGCCTTAGTAAAGCTAGACTCAAATCTAGCTAAAGAAGTCATGGTGAACGACCAACTCGTTAATGCACTGGAAGTGCAAATTGATGAGGGGTGCAGTCAGATTATTGCGCGTCGCCAGCCTGCTGCGGGTGATTTGCGTATGGTCATGATGATGGTGAAAACCATTACAGACCTTGAGCGTATTGGTGATGAGGCGACTAAAATTGCTCGTACTGCGCAAAAAATCTTTGATGAAGATCGCATGTATAAGCCACGTTTTAACGAGATTAAATCGATGGTGGCTTTGGTGCGTGAGATGCTTCGCACCGCGCTCGATGGTTTTGCGCGCTTAGATGTAAGTAAGACAGTCGAGGTTGCCAAACAAGATGAGCAAGTGGATGAGCATTTTCGTTCAGCCATGCGTCAGTTGATTACCTTTATGTTGGAAGACCCACGTACGATTTCTATGTCATTAGAAGTGTTGTTTGTAGCAAAAGCCATTGAGCGTATCGGTGACCATGCGAAAAACATTGCAGAATATGTCGTGTACATGGTTAAAGGCAAAGATGTACGTCATATCTCTGTGCAAGAAATGGAAAAAGAAACTTTCGATTCTTAGTTAGACGCTGTCTAGCTTGCGTTTGTGCTGAGCTAGGGCAAGAGTTACCAATAAAAAAGCGGCTTAAAAGCCGCTTTTTTATTGGTAAGTAGGTGATACTCACAAAGTTTATGATTGAGTGCTAGTTTAGGTTTAAGCGTTTAAATTTAGGCTTTATTAACTAATATCTAAGTATTTAAATCTATCTAATAAACCATCGCTAAACCCTACCAGCTCTGCTGTATTATTCAGCGTGCTAATAATACTTAATTACTCAGCCTTTTTAGTAGCAGCTTTTTTAGTGGTTACTTTCTTGGCGGTAGTTTTCTTAGGTGCGGCTTTCTTAGGCGCGGCTTTTTTTGAGGCTGCTTTTTTTACCGTGGCTGTATCTTCACTCGCAGCACCTTCTTTCGTTGCAGTCGCTTTCTTAGTCACTACTTTTTTAGTTGTCGTCTTCTTCGCTGGTGCGTCTTTCGCTGCTTTTGCACTCAGCAACTCTAAGGCTTCTTCCATGGTGAGCGATTCAGGCTCTATGCTTTTTGGTAGGGTTGCACGTAGCTTGCCATGCTGTACATAAGGGCCATAACGACCCGCAAATACTTCAATTTGGCCATCCTCTGTTGGGTGGCTGCCCAGCGAGCATAATGGTGCCGGGCCAGTATGGGCTTGTGCTAATAATGCAACAGCAGCATCTAAGTCTATCGTGAATACACTTAGATTTTTTGGAATAGATTTAAACTTTGCATCATGGTTGATATAAGGGCCAAATCGACCGATATTGGCAATAATTTTTTTGTGAGTTTCTGGGTGTAGGCCTAAGTCGCGTGGCAGAGAAAGCAACATGTTTGCTTTTTCTAAATTAAGCTCTGCCAACGGAATTTCTTTAGGGATGCTCACGCGTTTTGGTTTCTTTTTCTCACCTTCTACCGCCATACCTACTTGTAAGTAAGGGCCATAAGGGCCATTCATTAAGTAGATTTCTTTGCTAGATTCGGCATCTATACCGATGCTTACCGGGTCCGTGCCGGCATTCGCTGTGCCATCTATACTGCGTTTGTAGTCACATTTTGGCGTGTCATTGTAGCCAGTGCATCCAATAAAGCTACCATAGCGGCTTAGTTGTTTTTGTAGCGGTTTGCCACATTTTGGACAGGCTTCATCAATCAGTTCATTGCCTGGGCGTTCAACGTCTGCTTTGTTATGAATCTGCTGGTTAAAGTCCTGCCAGAACTCATCCATCAGCGGTACCCAGTCACGCTCACCTTCAGCTACGCTATCCAGTGCGTTTTCTAGGTTCGCGGTAAAGTCATAGTCCACATATTTGGTGAAATGTTCGGTTAAGAACTTGTTCACTACACGGCCCACATCAGTTGGGGTAAAGCGCTTTTTATCCAGTAATACATATTCACGATCTTGCAGCGTGCTAATAATGCTGGCGTAGGTAGATGGGCGTCCAATGCCGTACTCTTCTAGCGCTTTTACCAAGCTAGCCTCTGAATAGCGGGGTGGCGGTTCAGTAAAGTGTTGTTCACCGTAGATTTTTTCAACAGTGAGTACTTCGCCTGTTTCCAGGTGAGGTAGCTTGCTTTCTGCTTCTTCTTCCTCATCGTCCGAACCTTCCATATACACTGCAATAAAGCCCGGAAATACCAGTGTTTGGCCTGTGGCGCGGAACAAGTTGGCATCACTGCCCACGCTTAAATCTACACTGACAGCATCAAACTTCGCTGGTGCCATTTGGCAGGCCAGCGCACGTTTCCAAATCATTTCATATAGCTTGAATTGTTCGTCATTTAAATACTGGCGCACACTGCTAGGTGTGCGCGAAATATCTGTAGGGCGAATCGCCTCGTGCGCTTCTTGTGCACTTTTTGATTTGGTTTTGTACACAACGGGTGATTTTGGCAGGTACTCAGCGTCAAAATTCTTTTTCACATAGTCGCGAATTTGCATGACTGCTTCGGTTGCCAAGCTAAATGAGTCGGTACGCATATAGGTAATTAAACCCACGGTGCCGCTACCCACGTCCACGCCTTCATATAATTGCTGCGCGATGCGCATCGCGCGTGAGGTGGTGAAGCCAAGTTTACGTACAGCTTCTTGTTGCAGTGTGGATGTGGTAAACGGTGCTGCAGGGCTACGGCTGCGCTGCTTCTTTTCTACGCGAGATACTGTGGTTTTGCCCGCACTAGCCAGTAATAGCTTGCCAACGATGTCTGAGTGTTGGTCATGGTTGATGACTGTAAACTGCTCAACCTTTTCGTTGTTGAGCTGAACCAATTTTGCCTTAAATCCATGCTGATGCTTTAATGCATCCAGATGAATAGACCAGTACTCTTGTGATTTAAAAGCTTCGATTTCTAACTCGCGCTCTACAATCAGGCGTAGAGCAGGGCTTTGTACGCGGCCTGCCGATAGTCCGCGACGTATTTTTTTCCATAACAATGGCGATAAATTGAAGCCGACTAAATAATCTAATGCGCGGCGCGCCTGTTGCGCATTCACCATGGGCATGGAGATGTCGCGTGGCTCCGCAATTGCATGTTCTACAGCACCCTTGGTAATCTCATGAAACACGACACGTTTCATGAGTTTGTCTTTCAGTAACTTTTTAGATTTTAAAATCTCAGCAATATGCCAAGAAATCGCCTCGCCCTCGCGGTCCGGGTCGGTTGCTAGATAAATGCTGTCAGCACTTTTGACAGCTTTTGCGATGGCATCTACATGCTTACTATTGCGCTCAATAATGTCGTACTTCATGGCGAACTGATTTTCGGTATCCACGGCGCCATTTTTAGGGATGAGGTCACGCACATGTCCATAAGAGGCTAGTACCTCAAAATCGCTACCAAGATATTTCTTGAGCGTTTTTGCTTTAGATGGAGATTCAACAATAAGTAGTTTGGACATGAATGCCTAAATAGTAAGGAGTTTGCTTTTCTAACATTTTGGATGATAACAAGGACATTGCCTAAAATACAACAACTTATGTAATGTAGCCTGCAAAAAAATTGTCGTTTTGGCTATTTGTTGCGAATAAATTCGATTTTGTTGCCCTCAGTATTTGCCAAACTTAACGCAGCGCCTTCGTTAGCAATGTCGCCGAATAACGGATCCTCATCATCGGCCTTGGCTTGGGTTAAGTTTTTAAAGTCATATAAGTCGGTGTCAGCCAAATGGGATGGTTCTACATTGGTAATCGCGCGGAAAATATTATTAATGCGTCCTGGCTGCTCACGCTCCCAAGCTTGCAACATATCTTTTACCTTTTGGCGTTGCAGGTTTTCTTGTGAGCCACATAAATCACATGGAATAATTGGAAACTCCATTTGACGCGCGTAGCTAGCAATATCTTTTTCACTACAGTAAGCCAGCGGGCGAATCACGATATTTTGTTTGTCATTGGTCGCAAGCTTGGGTGGCATGGCTTTCATTTTTGCACCAAAGAATAAGTTCAGAAACAGGGTTTCTACGATGTCATCACGGTGGTGGCCAAGTGCAATTTTATTGGCACCAAGTTCTTTGGCGGTGGTGTAAATCACCCCACGGCGTAAGCGTGAGCAAAGCGAGCAAGTGGTTCTGCCTTCCGGAATTTTTTCTTTAACAATAGAGTAGGTGTCAGCATCTACGATGCGGTAGTCGATGCCAAGTTTTTCAAAGTAGGCAGGTAGGATATCCGCAGGGAAACCAGGCTGCTTTTGGTCAAGGTTCATCGCAATTAACTTAAAGTTGATTGGTGCGCGCTCCTGTAGTGCCAGCAATATCATGAGCATGGCGTGCGAGTCTTTGCCACCGCTCATGCAGACGAGTACCGTGTCACCATCTTCAATCATGTTGTAGTCACCGATAGCTTTACCAGTGGCGCTAATCAAACTGTTGCGTAGTTTGATAAAGTTGTTTGAGTGGTTGTCAGGTAAGTGTTTGATCATAGTAATTGCAGCTTAAAGGTTGTTAGAGAATGACACGTGTATAGAAAATGTCTTCATCTACGCATTATGTTTATAAGTTCAACGAGCGGCCACCATCCACCGCAAGTATGTGTCCGGTAATAAAGGGGGCATCATAAATCAGGAATTTAACGGCTTTGGCTACATCCTCTGGCTCACCTACGCGCTTAAGTAAAGTCTGGTTAATCACGCGTTGACGATATACCTCGTCAAATTGCGGATTACTTTCTGGCCATTGCACAGGCCCAGGCGCGACTGCATTTACTCTCACCTCTGGGCTAAGCTCATGCGCGAGTGATTTGGTGAGTGTCACTAAGCCGGCTTTTGCCACGCTGTAAACAATGTAGCCCTTTTTTGGGCGTTCAATATGCATGTCGGTAATATTGACAATGCAGCCGAAGTTTTTGCGAAGTTCTGCGGCTGCGGCTTGTGCCAAGAACACTGGCGCCTTAAGGTTGCTGCCAATGAGATCTTGCCAGTTCTCTTCGTTAATTTGGCCAAGATCTGTCGGATAGTAGGTCGAAGCGTTGTTAATCAGCACATCTAGTTGACCAAATTGACGCACAGTTTCACTGATGAGTGTGGGTAAAACATTAAGGTTGAGTAAATCACCTTGAATAATTGCGACAGAGTTTGGACGTAGTAGATTGAGTTCCGCTTGTAAAGCACGTGCTTCGGACATGCTGTTATTGTAATGAATCATCAGGTTTGCGCCTTGCTTATGTAGCGTTCGGCACATGGTTGCCCCAACACGTTTAGCGCCGCCAGTGATTAATATAACTTTATCTTTATTCGTATCCACAGTTTACTCAATTCTTTCTACTAAAATATTATAATGGCTTATGAGTTCATTACCTATTCCTAATGCTGATGCACAAGCACATAGTCAGCAACTCGCAGCTTTAATCCAAAAAGAAATCCATCAAAATGGTGGTTGGATATCATTTTCAGACTATATGAATATCGCGCTTTATAGCCCGGGCTTAGGTTATTACAGTGGCGGTGCTAAAAAGTTCGGTATTGGAGGAGATTTTGTCACTGCCCCTGAGATATCACCTTTGTTTGCACAGTCACTTGCTAATCAGTTTGCAGAGGTTTTGGTGCAAACTAAGGGTGATTTATTAGAGTTGGGTGCGGGTTCTGGGCGTTTAGCAATAGATTTATTAATCGCATTGCAGGATTTGCAGCAGCTTCCTTCGCGTTATTTTATTTTGGAAGTCAGTGCTTACTTGCGTCAGGTGCAGCGAGAGAATATACAGAAGCACCTGCCCGCAGAGCTGGCCGCTCGTGTGGAGTGGCTGGATGCTCTGCCAGAAAGTTTTGTAGGTGTTATCGTAGGTAACGAAGTGCTTGATGCAGTTCCGGTGCATTTAATCTACCAATCTGCATCGAAAGACAACCCAAATTTGTATGAGCGCGGCGTGGCATTTAATGGTCAGTTTTATTGGCAAGATCAGCCACTTGCGTCTGGTAAGTTGTTGGAGTTGGCAACCAGCTACAATTTACCTAAAGATTATCTGACTGAAATCAGCCCAGCAGCGATGGGTCTGGTCACTAGTTTAGCGGGTGCGTTAAAGCATGGTGCCATTGTCATGGTGGACTACGGTTTTTCTGCGCGTGAGTATTATCATCCACAACGCAATTTGGGTACACTCATGTGTCATTATCAGCATTACGCACACACAGATCCACTGATTTATATCGGTTTGCAAGATATTACTGCGCACGTCGATTTTAGTAGTGTTGCGAACGCAGCTGAGCTTGGCGGGCTTGCGTTGTTAGGTTTCTGCTCACAAGCTCAATTTTTAATGAACTGCGGTATCTTGAATGTGATGAGCCAAGTCTCACCGCATGATATGGGACGATATGCGCCAATGGCCGCCGCCGCCCAAAAATTATTATCGCCAGCCGAGATGGGGGATTTGTTCAAAGTGATTGCGCTGGGGCGTGGTCTTGATCAAGCGTTGATGGGCTTTGCCTCTGGCGATAAATCGCACACATTGTAAATGTATTTATGCTTGCCAAGTCGTTATGGCTATTGTTGAGCCTGACGAGTTGAGCTAGCTTACAGTATAATTCAAGCCTATGAATACATTAAATCAAACAGAGCAAGTCCAAGACGATACAGAAGACCTGAGTCAACGACGTATCCGCAGTTTCGTGTTGCGTCAGGGGCGTTTAACTAAGGGTCAGGCACGAGCGCTTGAAACTGGTTTCCCACAGTTTGGCGTGAATTATGCGCCAGAGCAACTAGACCTCGATGCATTATTTAATCGTGCCGATAGTAAGAAAATCTTGGAAATTGGTTTTGGTATGGGAGAAACTACCGCCAAAATTGCGCAAGTGCTGCCAAATTGTGACTTCTTGGCAGCCGAGGTGCATACGCCCGGCGTAGGTGCGTTGTTGAAACTGATTCAGGAAAATGAATTAAACAACATTCGCGTCATTCAGCATGATGTGGTGGAAGTCTTGCATCGCATGATTGCAGATGCAAGCCTAGATGGCGTGCATATCTTTTTCCCAGATCCTTGGCACAAAAAGCGCCATCATAAGCGCCGTTTGATTCAAGCAGAGTTTGTGCAGTTGCTATGCACGAAGCTGAAGGCTGGCGGCTACCTGCATGTGGCAACCGATTGGCAGGAGTATGCGGAATGGGTGCTAGAGGTGCTGAATGCAGAAACGCAGCTAGAAAATACTGCGAAAGATTATGCAGTCAAGCCAAGTTACCGCCCGCTGACCAAGTTTGAAAACCGCGGTTTAAAACTTGGGCATGGTGTGTGGGATATGGTGTTTACCCGCAAGTAATGCTGGTAGCCTTGGCTGGGCATGCCTAGCCAAGGGGTTGATTCTAAACTGATTCTTCTGCGGTATCTTTCTTTTCTTCTACAAACAACCATTTGCCAATCACTTTCTCCGCCTCTTCTACCCCTTGTTTCTTTAAGCTGGAGAATAGCTGTATGGTGCACTCGCTGTTATAGTGGTTTCCCCATGTTTCTATCAGCTCTTTGCGAACACGGTTGAGTGTTAGCGAAGCTTCCCCACGTGATAATTTATCTGATTTAGTGAGTAGTACATGCACAGGCTTACCGCTAGGACAGAACCAGTCCAGCATTTGGCGATCAAGAGGGGTCAATGGGTGGCGGCTGTCCATCACTAATACTAAACCACCTAAACTGGTGCGCTCGCTGAGGTAGCGTGCTAACACGTTTTGCCAATGTGCGCGCATAGCTTCAGGTACTTTTGCATAGCCGTAACCAGGTAAATCTACGAGATGTCGGTCATTGCCTAGGGTGAAGAAGTTAATCAGTTGGGTGCGCCCTGGTTGCTTACTTACAAATGCTAAACGGTTGTGGTTAGCTAGGGTGTTGAGCGCGCTCGATTTACCGGCATTTGAGCGACCCGCAAAGGCAACCTCAATTCCGCTGGCTGGAGGAAGGTCGCGCAAGTGGTGCGCTGAGATAAAGAAAGCGGCATTTTGAAATAACGGCATATTGTTCCTGATTCTAGTAAAGCAAATTTCTTTGTTAATTTAATGCGTTACGCCTATCCAATTAATGATTTATGATAGGCTGGAAGCTGTCATTTTTTTGAATTAGCAAAGGAATTGATGTAATAGTGAAAAATGCTATCACGAATAGTTGTTTTTCGCTAAAATAGCGCGTTAATTGGTTGAATAATTTAGATTTAGGAGCGGTAATGCAATTTCGTCATCTAGCTTGGTTGTTATCTGGTTTAATGTTGGGGATTTCTGTGAATGCGCAGGCAGGAGAGTCAGCGGCAAAATCTGCACAACAAACCGTGAATACTGTCTGTGCTGCATGCCATGCGCCAGATGGCAATAGCGTGATCAGTCTGAATCCAAAATTGGCAGGTCAGCACCCAGAGTATCTGCAAAAGCAGTTGGCAGAATTTAAATCTGGCAAGCGTGCTAATGCGGTTATGTCCGGAATGGCAAGTGGCTTGTCTGATGATGAAATGAAAGAGCTTGCGCTTTACTTCTCATCTAAACCAATTGCATTGGGTAAAGCTAAGTCAAATGGTGTTGGCTCTCTTGGCGAGAAAATCTATCGTGCAGGTAATGCAGCAACTAATGTACCTGCTTGTGCAGCCTGTCATAGTCCAAACGGTGCTGGTTTGCCAAAACAGTTCCCACGTTTGAGCGGTCAGCATGCTGACTATACCTTGGCGCAACTGAAAGCTTTCCGTTCTGGTGAGCGTGCAAATGCCCCAATGATGATGGCGATTGCGGCTAAGATGTCTGACGCTGAAATGGCGGCAGTAGCTGATTATATTCAAGGTTTACGCTAAACCGCAGTGATATTGAAAAAGGGTAGCAATGCTGCCCTTTTTTCACGTTACAACCTTTGTGAAAGTCGCTTTATTTGCTTGCTACAGCAACTATCAGTCTTAAGTTTGAGTCATAGCAACACTAAACTGATGATGTTCCCAGTCGTGATGTACTTGAATGCATTAACCTAAATTACCCTCAGAGTGCGGCATTTTGAATCCTAAATTATCATTTACTAAAAACTTCCTTGATTTGCTAAGTTCTATGCGCTTCGCTGTGAGTTTGTTGAGCGTGTTGGGGGTTGCCTCCGTTATCGGAACTGTACTCAAACAAAATGAGCCTTATGAGAATTACATTGTTAAGTTCGGGCAATTTTGGTTTGCTTTATTTGAATCTCTTGGCTTGTATGATGTTTACCACAGCGTATGGTTTTTGGTCATTTTGTTATTTTTGGTGATTTCAACCAGCTTATGTATTTATCGTAATACGCCATCAATGTTAAAAGAGTGGCGTACCTTTAAGGATCACGTCACTGAAAAATCATTACGTGCCTTTAGTCATCAGGCCACTTTTAATCACACCGCAGATTATGCTGTGACTAAGCAAAATCTCTTGAATTTTCTGAATGCAAAAGGGTTTAAATACAAAATAAAAATGCAGGAAGACGGTAGTGAATTGATTGCTGCCAAAGCAGGAACACATCAGCGCTGGGGTTATATATTCACACATGTGGCGATGGTGGTGATTCTATTCGGTGGGTTACTAGATGGAAATCTGCCTTTCAAAATACAGGAAATGCTGGGTTATAAGCGCATCGAAACATTGGATCTGCCTGTTTCAAAAGTGCCTGATGTCAGCAGAATGTCAACGAGCAATCCATCCTTCCGTGGCAATATGACATTGGTGGAAGGCGCTACCCATAATGTTGCGTTTTTGCGCGTAAGAGATGGCTATTTGGTACAAGAGTTACCATTTGCTGTTGGCTTAAAAGACTTTCGCATCGAGCATTATGCGACAGGTCAGCCAAAATCATTTGAGAGTGATTTGGTGATTTTTGACCCAGAGCTAAAAGAACCGATTACTAAAACCATTAGTGTCAACCATCCTTTAACTTATAAAGGCGTCGCTATTTATCAGTCAGACTTTCAAGATGGTGGTACTGGCTTAAAATTTAATGTGTGGAATTTATTTTCGCCAAGTGGCCAGTCCTATGATCTGTCTGGTGCCATTTTCAGTGAAGGTGCCTTGGGTGAAGGTAATGATTTGTTACGCGTTGAATATAATGACTTCCGCAAATTTAATATCATTAACATGTCGCCAGATGGCAAGGGTAAGCCACATAATGTTGGACCTAACGTCACTTATAAATTACGCGATACGCAGGGGCAAGCTACTGAGTATGTGACTTATATGCAGCCTATGCAAATTGATGGTAAGTTTTATTTCTTGTCCGGCATGCGTCAAACGGTGCAAGAAGATTTCCGTTATTTGCGAATTCCTGCCGATGAAGATCTTAGCATCAATGGTTTTATGAACTTTAGGGCAGTGATGCTCGATAGCGCTAAATATGAGGAAATTGCGAAGCGAATCGCTAAGAAATCTCTAGGCGTTAGTGATAACCCTGAAATGCGTAAGCAGTTTGAGTTAAGCTTAGTAAGGTTATTGTCGATATTTGCACAAGGTGGCTATACCGAAGTGGCTAAAGTGATTGAGCAAAGTGTGCCTGAGAAGGAGCGTGAGGTTTCAGCTACTACTTATATTAAGATGCTGAATATTGCAGCTTATGAAGCCTATAACATCGGCTTGGCGCTAAATAAGAAACCTTTGCTTAATAACGATGCCGAAACAGAGTCGCTGATTCGTGATAGCTTAAATGCTTTTAGTGATATGTTCTTTTATGGTTCTCCATACTATTTACAGCTTAATCAGTTTGAGCATAAAGAGGCTAGCGGTCTGCAGTTAACTAAGTCACCAGGGCAGAAATGGGTTTATTTGGGCTCAGTCATTTTGGTGTTAGGTATTTTTGCCATGATGTACATTCGTGAAAGAAGGATTTGGCTTTACATGAAGCCAAGTGCAAATGAAGTACATTTTGCTATGGCTTCAAATCGTAAAAATTTAGATTTTGAGCAAGAGTTCAGCTTGTATCGCGAACAGCTTGCAGGCATCGTTAGGTAAAGGTGATAGAAATGAACAATATATTGGATTATCAACAAAAGACCCTACTGCAAAGTTTGCGTTGGCAAGATTGGTTATATGCATTCATCGTCATTGCTGGGTCAATCTTTGCTTTTGTTAAATATGCACACTACATGGATGCGTATGAGGTTGGGTTTCTATTTGGTGCGGCACTATTGTTTAGCTACTTGGGTTGGCAATGGAAGTCATTAGGTAAATTAGTCATTGGTGTTGCTGTGCTAAGTATTCTAGCTGTCGCTTTGTATAACGGCGATCAAACACGCGCAACAGAAGTGTTTTTCCTGAAATTCTTAATTTCAAGCCAATCAGCAATCATGTGGATGAACGTGTTGTTTATGTTAGCGATGCTGACTTATTGGTTTTCTTTGTATAGACGTAGTGCCTTCAGTGCCAACGTTGCATCTGTATTAACATGGGTGGCCGTGTTGTTTGGTTTTGTGGGGTTGATGGTGCGCTGGTATGAGTCTTATTTAATTGGCGCAGATGTCGGTCATATTCCAGTAAGTAATCTGTATGAAGTTTTTGTGTTGTTCTGTTTGATTACCGCTTTGCTATATTTGCACTATGAGCAAAAGTTAAACACCAAGCAATTGGGTGGTTTTGTACTATTGGTGATCAATGCTGCAGTTGGTTTTATTTTATGGTACACCTTTGATCGTGAGGCGCATAACATCCAGCCACTAGTACCTGCGTTACAAAGTTACTGGATGAAAATTCATGTACCAGCTAACTTTGTAGGCTACGGATCATTTTCTTTAGCTGCGATGGTTGCGCTAGCATACTTACTTGCCAGTAAAGGGGTGTTGGCCTCGCGTTTACCAAGCTTGGAAATGCTTGATGATTTAATGTACAAAGCCATCGCTATTGGCTTCGCTTTTTTTACCATTGCAACAATCTTAGGAGCAATGTGGGCGGCTGAAGCTTGGGGTGGTTATTGGAGTTGGGACCCTAAAGAAACTTGGGCGCTAATCGTTTGGCTCAATTATGCCGCTTGGTTGCATTTGCGTATGGTTAAAGGCCTACGTGGTCCATTGTTAGCTTGGTGGTCGTTGATAGGCTTAATAATCACAACGTTCGCATTCTTAGGTGTGAATATGTTTTTGAGTGGTTTACACTCATATGGCACGCT
>CAZZDN010000011.1:0-6294 GCA_964652655.1 uncultured Methylotenera sp. | reverse complement strand
CTCAACTTTTTCTAATCTAAATCTAACCTCCCCATCGGTATTGTCTGTAAGACTTAATAAGTAACCTGCATTTTTAGCCTGTTGTGCGGCATGGTATAAGCCGACACCTAAGCCACTCTTCGAGCTGACATGGCTTTTAAATAGCTTATCTGCAACCTCGCTCGGCATTGCAGAACCGGTATCACTGACCTCAATACATAAATGCTTAGATGGCATTAAAGTGACGTAAATATTAATACCTGTCTCCAGCCTGGCTTTTTCCAGCGCGTTTTGTATCAAATTGTCGACCACGCTATCTAAAACGTCAGGGTCTATGTCTGTTTTTGGTAGTTGTGCAGGGGCTTCAAATAGAACTTGCTGGTGTGCATTCAGTTCTTTGAAGTTTTTCCACCAATGGCTGATTTTGGCTTGATTTTTCTTCTCTACACCCGGTTGTTCAAGCTTATTTAAAGTGCTGGAAAGGCGCTGACTTAATCTGGGTAGTTGTTTCTTAATTAAATCAATTAATCTCGCATCATCGTCGGCATCCTTGCTTTGTTCAGCAGCGGCGGAGAGTGTGCCCAACGATTGCAAAATATTTTTGATGTCATGTGTTAATCGAGAGCCAGTTTCATACAGACTTTGCATGTAAGCGTTTTGACTGATGGTTTCTTCTCGACGTTTTGCTTCGTAAAACTCTCCTAGAATCTGAGTAAGAAGTTGAACGTGAAGATACATCGCGGGGGTGAACTGCCAGCGTGAATAAAGCGTTAAATGTAACTCATGAAAACTGAAAGTGGAGATGAAGTGTGTAGTTTCACCAATTTCCTGACGGGTGTCATCATATTGCCATGATATGCCGCTCACCCAATTAAGCGCTGCTAACTCATGCATTGATGCATGCAAAAAGCCTTCTGCCGAGGTTTCATGCTCTGCTAATGCTGCAATTTTCCGAATCCACTGTTCAAAGGGTAGTCCAATACTCAATAAATAGCGTGACATCAATACCTCTAGTCCTGAAAACGTAGCACTAGGGTTCCATAGCCAACTAATCGCGACTAATGTTATAGCTAAACCAAAAACGGTAAAAATAAGCAGTTTTACGTAATGAATATGCCAGATAGCTTCAATTGTAAAACTGCTCAATATGACAATAATGGTCAGTAAGAAGATAAGTAAAGTGTAAAAGAAGTCAATATTGGGCGTATATGTCGGCGCGTTTTTCTTTGCAGATAAAAATAAAATCGTCAGAGGTAGTATTGGTAGAACGTAAATCAGGAGTAATTCAGCCGCGGCCAGGTCATTATCTGCGTCAAGCAGTTTGGGCACTACCCACAGCAATAAAATAGCAAGCAGATATGAGGCGGCCAGGATGTTGGGAATCTTTGAATGCGACCCCTCACTCGATAATACTCGCCCACCAATCAGAGAAAACAGGCCTGCAATCCAAAAGGCAGTCGCCCACCAGTGAGTAAGAAAAGTAGTCAGGTATGCGCCTGCTAGCACAATACCTACCATTCTCCATGATAGCTTGTCGCTTTGGCGCATAACTGGCTGCCATAGCAAGAAGAAGCCGTAATGACAGAGTAATAGTGCTACTTGTAGGTGACTGTTATCTCCCCAAATTAAAAGTGCATGAAGTGACAACATCATAAGCGCCATTAAGCGGTCATGGTTATTGAGTGCTAAATGATAGAACTGATAGAGGGTGCGCATATTGTTGATGTGCCAAATAGTAATCAAATTTATATATTGTCTGAATTTGAACATAACTGTCTAAACTTTGACAATAAATCGTGCGTAATGACGCTTATATCTTGTAGAATACAAGTAATTTTGCGGTTGGTGTAATTAGTTAATGCTGGTACGTAATTTGCTTTTACGAAAATATAACACTTTATAGTGTTTAATTACTTATATTTAAAACTGCGCGCTAGGTCGCGCGAAGTTCGGGGAAATAAATGAAAAGAACACAGGCAGGCTTCACGCTAATTGAGTTGGCAATTGTGCTGGTAATTATTGGCCTATTGCTTGGAGGCGTACTTAAAGGGCAGGAGTTGATTAATAGTGCAAAAGCAAAAAGTATTGCTAGTGATCTAAAAAATGCACAAATTTTTATTTATGGCTATCAAGATAAGTTTAAGGCCTTGCCGGGCGATGATGCGAATGTTTTAGCCCACATTACCGGCTCAACGTTAGCTACCACAAGTGGCCCAGCAGGAAATGCACGTATTGGCGGTTTGTGGAATTCGGAAACTGGTACTGATGAGTCAGCGTTGTTTTGGCAGCATGTACGTTTGGCCGGTTTTGCTACAGGTCCTACCTTAGTGAATGATCCAAATTACTATCCTAGGAATGCGGATAATGGACGTATAGGTGTACAGAGTATGGCTGGTTTTAATACGATAACAGGTATGACTGGTTTGTATGTTGTATGCTCTGAAAACATTAGAGGGCAATTGGCTAAGCAGATTGACATTAATATGGATGACGGAAATACTGCAACGGGATCATTAAGAGCTTTGGGTACCGGTACTGCTGGAGCAAACACCAATGCTATTACAACAGCTACGATCGTGGATGCTGATCCTTACACTGTTTGCATGAGTTTCTAGGTTTTTATTTAATCTAAATGCCCGCTTTTGGCGGGCTTTTTTATTGGCGTTGCAGGATATTGGCAGTGCATATATGACATTTAAGCTTGCGTAGAATCCTAATTGTTCTAAAATGGCACCTTGGGTAAAAGCAAGAAAACTAACTGAAAAATTGTGCTTTAAATGACATCAAATATTGTAGAAATCGATAATCTTTCCTTTGGGTACAACGGTCGCTTGCTGCATAAGGGCATTAACATGGTTTTCCCTAAGGGGAAGGTTGTGGCTATTATGGGTGGCAGTGGTAGTGGTAAGACAACGCTACTCAGGTTGATTGGCGGGCAAATTAAGCCGACTAGAGGTCAGGTTCGTGTTGATGGGCAGGTGGTGCATCAGCAAACACGTGATGGAATCTATAAGTTACGTCGCACAATGGGGATGTTGTTTCAGCATGGCGCATTATTCACTGATTTGAGTGTGTTTGATAATGTGGCATTTCCTATGCGTGAGCTTACGGATCTTCCTGAGTCAATGATTCGGGACTTGGTGTTGCTAAAGTTAAATGCGGTCGGTTTGCGAGGCGCTTATAAACTAATGCCTACAGAGTTGTCTGGAGGTATGGCGCGTCGGGTAGCGCTGGCAAGGGCTGTTGCGCTCGACCCTAATATTATTATGTATGATGAGCCGTTTGCTGGGTTAGATCCTATTTCTATGGGTGTGATATGCGAGTTGATTCGCAGCTTGAATGATGCACTTGGCGCGACCTCCATTATTGTTTCGCATGATGTTAAAGAAACGTTTTTGATTGCAGATTATGTGTACTTCGTGGCTAATGGTGAGGTGGCAGCAGAGGGCACACCAGATGATTTAATGCAGTCTACGTTGCCATTTGTGCATCAGTTTGTGCATGGGGAAAAAGATGGTCCTGTGCCTTTCCACTATGCCGCCACGGATTATCGCACCCAATTGTTGGGTTGAGCTTGGTGACCACGTTAGTAGTTCAATGGATTTAGCTTAATGATTAATATAATAATTAATAAAATTACTCAGGTTTTAAGTGGCATTGGCCATCGAATGATTGAGCGCATTTGGCGTTTGGGTGCGGGTGCGCGTCTATTTACGCTCGCAATTATTTATTCCGGTGAAAGTTTTAAACGGTTTCATCTAACCCTGCGTGAAATTTACTTTACTGGGGTCATGTCTCTGTTGATTATTATCGTATCGGCATTTTTTGTGGGTATGGTGTTGGCGTTGCAAGGCTATAATACTCTGCAGAAATACGGCTCGTCGGAAGCAATCGGTGTCTTGGTGGCCTTGGCCTTGGTCAGGGAGTTGGGTCCGGTGGTGACAGCACTGTTGTTTGCTGGTCGTGCAGGTACCGCAATTACTGCTGAAATCGGTCTGATGAAAACAACAGAGCAGTTATCTGCAATGGAAATGATGGCAGTCAACCCTATTGCGCGTGTAGTGGCGCCAAGATTCTGGGCTGGTGTGATTTCAATGCCGATTCTTGCCTCTTTGTTTTCTATGGTCGGCGTGCTGGGTGGTTATCTAGTCGCTGTGCCACTGATTGGTGTAGATGATGGCGCGTTTTGGTCACAAATGCAGGCAAACGTCGATGTGAGGACGGATATTGTTAATGGAGTGATTAAAAGTGTCGTTTTTGGCGTGGCTTGTACCATGATTGCCTTGTTTGAAGGATTTGATGCGCCACCAACGGCAGAGGGTGTAAGTCATGCAACCACAAGAACGGTGGTCGTTTCATCGCTCACTGTATTAGGTTTGGATTTTGTATTAACGTCTTTTATGTTGGTTGTTTAGCCCATAAAAACAAAGAGAGGGTATGGAAGTGGAAAGAACAAAAATAGATTTATGGGTAGGTATTTTTGTGGCACTGGGCGTTGCAGCATTGCTTGGTCTTGCGATGAAGGTGGGTAATTTAACGTCGAGTAAACTCGGTGATACATATCAAGTGAGTGCCGCTTTTGAAAACATCGGTGGTTTAAAACCAAATGCGCCAGTGAAGAGTGCGGGTGTCGTGGTGGGTCGCGTGGCTGATATTGGTTTCGATGCTAAAACTTTTGAGGCAATCGTGACCATTAAAATAGATAAGCGCTATGAGTTTCCTAAAGATACATTCGCTAATATCTACACAGCTGGTTTGTTGGGTGAGCAGTACGTTGGATTAGAAGCTGGCGGTGATGATGATGTGCTAAAAAGCGGCGACAAAATCTCACAGACACAAGATGCGATTGTGTTAGAAAAAATGATTTCACAGTTTTTGTATAACAAAGCTTCAGAAACTGATGCTGATAAAGATGCAACTGCTGCTGATGCTAAAGAGGCCAAGTCAACCGAATTGGGTGATGCGCCGTTTTAGTTTTTGGATTACCTAGACTAGATCCGAATGTGTATTTAATTATTTAGTCATATCGAAGAAAATATAGAAAGACTCAAATGAAAATTTTTTTAAAATTAGTAATGAGTGCAGCATTTATTACATCAATGTTGTTGAATGCAGGCGTGGCGCAGGCGGAGCTAACTGCAGATGAGTTGGTGAAGCGCACTGCTGATGATGTCCTCAATACTATTAAAAGCGATAAAGACATACAGGCTGGTAACCAGCAAAAGATCTTCGCGTTGGCAGAAGAAAAAATCATGCCGAACTTCGATTTTGATCGAGTATGCCGTATGGTGTTAGGTAAAAATTGGAGATCTGCGACCCCAGAGCAGCAGGCTACCTTTCAAAAAGAGTTCCGTACTTTGCTCTTGCGCACCTACGCTTCTGCATTAGGTAAATACAGAGATCAAGTCATTGAATATAAGCCTATGCGTGCTGAGGCTGGCGCTAAAAATGTCAGTGTAAAAACACAAATTTTGCAACCAGGTGGTCAGCCGATTTCAGTTGATTACAGTCTTGTGAAGGCTGAGAATGGCTGGAAAGTTTACGACATTGTGATTGAGAGTGTGAGTTTAGTGACTAACTATCGTAGTCAGTTCAGTAGCGAAATTCGTCAGAATGGTCTAGATAGCTTAAATAAAAAACTTGCGGATAAGAATAAAGCATCAGGCGTATGATTAGTTTAGATTCGCAAGCAAATAAGTGGCTAATCTCTGGTGATATATTGGTTGATACAGCCAATTCAATGCTCGTAGAGAGTGTTGGTTTGCCCATGAATGATGCCTTACAAATTGATTTCTCTGCAGTAGCTAATACAGATACCTCAGCTATTAGTTTAATGATGGAGTGGCAGCGTCGAGCAATTGCGTCTAATCTGAAAATTACTTTTGTGAACTTGCCAGAAGGACTGGAGAGTTTGACAGGTCTTTATGGTGTTGCTGACTTTATCCCGCTTAGTGCCTAATTTGTAATATGCTTCAACCCAAAACCCTTTCGTTTACGAAAGGGTTTTGGCGCTTTAATTAAAGTGTTTTAACGTGGTATCCCTTTGTGTTCTTGAGCGCAGTGATGTAAGTGTTGACTTTGCTCTAGTTAAAGGTTGAGTCTCTAGTTTTAAAACTCAGTAAGTTTAATTTGATAATTGAAAGTCACTTTTGAATCATCCTGCTATTCAAATTCGCGATGTGCATAAGCATTTTGGCGCATTGCATGCCTTAAAAGGTGTGGATCTCACTATTGAGCAAGGGGAGTTTTTTGCCTTACTGGGGCCGAATGGTGCAGGTAAATCCACCTTGATTAATATACTGGCGGGTCTTATTG
>CAZZDN010000010.1:0-27085 GCA_964652655.1 uncultured Methylotenera sp. | reverse complement strand
AAGGTATGTTTGAAACAATTTGGCATGGTACCAACGGCGGTATGGGTGCTAAAGGTTTGGGTTTAATGGTGCCTGAAGATCCTACAGAAGGTTTGAAACCAGATGATTTGTTGAAGGTCATCGCATGGATTCGCAGCAACAGTAAAATTAAAGGTAATGAATAATAAGCTTTGCTTAATATGAATAAAAAACGGTCGCAATTGCGACCGTTTTTTATTAAGATATTGTATGTGTATTATCTATTACAACTTTAATATTGTTAGGGTGGGGATATGAATAAAAATTTACTTGCAATCGCTTTGGTTGCAACTTTATCAGCATGTGGTTCTGAGTCTGGTTCAGGCAGTGGTGGCTCAGCCGCAACTGACTCCGGGTCAGATCTGAAGATGATCGAATTGGTGACAACGCAAGACGGATCGCCATTAAAAATTGACGCTACAATGTTTGATACGCCAGCTGCAAAAGAATTTATCACTACTGGTAAAAATCCTTATATCGGCGTTGAGGCTGAAATACAGGCAGGTAAAAAGAAATTTAATCTGTACTCTTGCGTGGCATGTCATGGTGGTCACGGTGAAGGTGCTGTAGCGCCAGGTTTGCAAGGCCCGAACTTTAAGTATGCAAAAAATGCAACGAATAAAGGGATGTTCGAAACAATTTGGCATGGTACTAACGGTGGTATGGGTGCAAAAGGTTTTGGTTTGATGCAAGCTGATCCACCAGATGGTTTGAAACCTGATGAAGTATTAAAAGTTATTGCATGGATTCGTAGTAATTCAACAATCACTGGAAACGAGTAAGTTATAGTAAGATAAACAAACGCTTACTGAGGTTTCAGTAGGCGTTTTTTATTTTCAGTGTTTAATGTGCGTGAGTGTGGGGAGTGCATAATGAGTAAGGTGGGAACAGAGCAGCTGCATCAAATCGTCATCGTAGGAGGTGGGGCAGGCGGTTTAGAGTTGGCGACCAAATTAGGGGATACTTTGGGGCGCAAAGGTAAAGCAGCAATCACTTTGGTTGATAAATCGAAAACGCACGTTTGGAAGCCATTGTTACATGAAATTGCGGCTGGCAGTATGAACCCAGAAAAGCACGAACTCGTCTACTTGGCGCAAGCGCATTGGCACCATTTTAAATTTCGCTTGGGCAGCATGGATAGCTTGGACAGGGCGAAGAAAGAAATTTCAATCGCACCTAATTATGATGAAGATGGTGTTGAGGTAATTCCTCGTCGAACCATTAAATACGATACATTAGTGATTGCTGTAGGCAGTACAACCAATGATTTTGGCGTTAAAGGGGCGCGTGAGCATTCTATTGCACTTGATACACAAGATCAGGCTGAAAAGTTTCATCGTCGGCTACATAACGCTTTGCTGCGTGCTCAAACGCAAGCTGAACCAGTTCAGGCTGGCCAGTTAGAGGTGGTGATTGTAGGAGCAGGTGCAACTGGCGTAGAGCTTTCTGCTGAGCTGCATAATACAACACGTGAGTTAGCTGCTTATGGATTGGATAAGATTGATCCTGACCGTGATGTGCGTATTTCATTGATTGAAGCAAGTGACCGTGTATTGCCAGCTTTACCGGCGAAACTTTCAAATTCTGTAGATTTAGAGCTTAGAAAATTACGCGTACATTTATATATGGGTGAACGCGTGACTGAAGTGACGAGTAAAGGCGTGCAAACACATAGCGGTCGTTTTATACCATCGGCATTAGTGGTTTGGGCTGCGGGGATTAAAGCGCCCGATTTTTTACGTGAGATTGATGGCTTGGAAACAAACCGCATTAATCAGTTGATAGTTAAACCTACACTACAAACTACTTTGGATGAAAGCATTTTTGCTTTTGGTGATTGCGCGGCATGTCCGTGGGTAGGTCATGGTCAGGATGTCACTGTTCCGCCACGTGCTCAGTCTGCCCATCAGCAGGCCAGTATGCTAGTCAAGACATTGAAATACCGAGTTGCGGGTAAAACAGATTTGCCAGAGTTTACTTATCGAGACTATGGCTCATTAGTGAATTTAGGTAATTACACTACTGTTGGTAATTTAATGGGAGCTTTGTCTGGCGGTAGTTTGTTTATAGAGGGCTTGATGGCACGAACCATGTATCAGTCGCTCTATAAGCTGCATTTGATGGCTTTGCACGGATTTTGGAGCATGGCATTACAAACGCTGGCCAGGTTGATTGCCAGACGTACTGAGGCTCAGGTAAAGCTACATTAGTCACTGCAAGCGTTGCTAGCCAAAAATAAAAAACGGATGGAGTATATTCCATCCGTTTTTTATTTACACAAGACAAACGTTCAATACAAAAGCATTAGATGACTAATTTAGATATTTGTAGCGTTTGTTGATTGCCATCATACATAGGCTAACAAACACACCAAATACAATCACAATGATATTAATCGTAATTCCTGCTTTTACCATTAACAGGTAAGCCCCCAGCATGAGTAGTATGCCAATATGTTCGTTGAAGTTTTGAACGGCGATTGAATGTCCCGCGCCAATTAATTCGTGTCCACGGTGCTGTAGTAATGCATTGAGTGGCACTACAAAGAAACCGGCAAGTGCACCAATCACAAACAACAGTACAACGGCAATCTGCCAATGGCTCACAAAAGCCATGGCGACTACTAGTAGCCCCATTACTATGCCAGCGGGCAATACTTTTGTTGAGTGCTCTAGCTTGATGTAGCGTGCGGCAACGACTGAACCTGCGGCAATACCGACAGCCAGTATTGCCATCAACTGCGTGGCTTGTTCCAACCCGAAATTAAGTGTGCTCGCTGCCCACGCAATCACAACTAAGCGTAATGTAGCGCCAGCGCCCCAAAATAGTGTTGTAACGGCAAGTGAAACTTGTCCACGCGTATCTAGCCATAATGCTTTAAAAGAATGCCAGAAATCCTTAAGCATATAGATTGGATTCTTTTTGGGCAATTTGTGGTCTATCGGAAGTTTAGGGATGTAAATATTAAAAATTGATGCGACCATATACAAGAGCGTGATAATCATCATGGCAAAGTATGGGTCGTGGCTAGCTAAGACGCCACCAATTAGCGCCCCTAAAATGATGGCAATGACTGTAGAGCCTTCCATCCAACCGTTAGCGCTCACCAGTTTTTCAGGGGGGAGTAGCTCAGTGAGTATGCCGTATTTCGCTGGCGAGTATGCAGCCGCCCCAATACCGACAATGCCATATGCATAAAGTGGCTGCATCCCTAATAACATGGCAAGGCTACCGATAAACTTAATTGCATTTGCAATAAACATCACTCGACCTTTAGGTAAGGCATCCGCAAATGAACCTACAAACGGTGCTAGCGCGATGTATGAAATGACAAAGAATTGCTGAAGCAGTGGTGTATGCCAGTCAGGTGAGTTAATTTGCGCAAGTAGTGCAATTGCCGCAAAAAGCAGTGCGTTGTCAGCTAAAGCAGATAAGAACTGCGCTGTCAGTAGCGTGTAGAACCCTTTACACATGTGCATCAGCAGTTACCCACGATAATCTGTACGCATTGATTTTCTTGCATATAACTACACATAATCATTAACCTATAAAATTTCTGCAGCAAAATCAGCCAACCGTGAGCGTTCACCACGTTGTAGCGTAATGTGTCCGTTGTGGCTCCAACCTTTGAATCGATCCACTACATAGGTCAGTCCTGAGCTACCCTCTGTTAAGTAAGGGGTGTCAATTTGTGCAATGTTGCCTAAACACACAACTTTGGTACCAGGGCCGGCCCGAGTAATGAGCGTTTTCATTTGTTTGGGGGTGAGGTTTTGTGCTTCATCAATAATTAAGAATTTATTTAAGAAGGTGCGGCCACGCATAAAGTTTAATGATTTAATTTTAATGCGGGTTCGAATTAAGTCCTGGGTAGCAGCACGCCCCCAATCCCCAGATTCTTCATCACTTTTATTCAATACATCCAAGTTGTCTTCCAAAGCGCCCATCCATGGTGTCATTTTTTCTTCTTCTGTACCCGGTAAGAAACCAATATCTTCACCTACTGGCACAGTGACGCGCGTCATAATAATCTCGGAATAAATTTTTTTATCCAGTACCTGAGTAAGCGCAGCTGCTAATGTTAGCAGTGTTTTGCCTGTACCCGCTTGTCCCAGTAAAGAAACAAAATCTATTTCTGGATCCATTAATAGGTTTAAAGCAAAGTTCTGTTCCCGATTGCGTGCAGTGATGCCCCATACATTGTGTTTGGGGATTAGGTGGTCTTTGACAACCTCAAGTACTGCAGTATCTTTCTCTACGCTGCGCACAATAGCATGAAATGGCTTCTCGAATTCGTAATAAACAAACTCGTTAACTAGAAAACTTTTACATAGCGGCCCTGTGAGGCGGTAAAACATTCGTCCAGACTCTTGCCATGACTCCATGGCTTTGCTGTGATTTTCCCAGAAATCTGCTGGGAGTTCTTTCATGCCACTGTAAAGAATATCGGTGTCTTCTAATACCTTGTCATTGAAGTAATCTTCAGCCAACACGCCCATTGCACGGGCTTTAATGCGGATGTTGATATCTTTGCTGACGAGAATGACTTGTCGATTGCTGTGCTGCTTTTGCAAGCACAGCACGACACTGATGATTTGATTATCCGCTTTGCTACCAGCTAACCCAGGCAAATCAAGATGCAATTGGGTGGTTTGTAAAAATAAGCTGCCTGTCGCCTGTTTGTTGCCATTACGTGATAAGGCACAACCGAGCTCTAAGTTTGTTAAATCAGTACCAACGATTTCTTCTAAGCTACGGCTAACTTGGCGTGCGTTACGTGCAACCTCTGTGAGCCCTTTTTTGTTGTTGTCTAGCTCTTCAAGCGTGACCATTGGCAAGTAGATGTCATGTTCTTCAAACCGAAATAATGACGATGGGTCATGCATGAGGACATTGGTATCAAGAACAAATAGTTTGGATATGCCGGTATCTTTTTTAGCCATAAAAGACTTTCTAATCGTAATGAATGTAACGGAATTGAACCAAGTTAAGTAAAACTTACTAAATGCATATTACTTTGTTTTGAAATGTTGAATGTTGTGATGCCCGCTGGGAGTTTGATGTCGCCTCATGCTAGGGATGGCGATTTGGACCCTTCGCGCTTATTCATATTTTAATCAAGTTATAAACTGCTGATAAAGCTTAACACTTCAGCGGCATGGCCATCTACCTTAACCCCACGCCATTCTTTAATTAAAACGCCGTTTGGATCAATAATAAACGTACTACGCTCAATACCCCTGACTTGTTTGCCATACATATTTTTCATTTTGATGACATTAAATAGTGAACAGGCGACCTCTTCTGTGTCTGCAAGCAATTCAAAAGGAAAGTTGAATTTTGCTTTAAAGTTTTCGTGAGACTTGACGCTATCACGTGAGATGCCAACTATTTCTGTATTTTTCGCTTGAAACTCTGCATAAGCATCTCTGAACTGCATGCCTTGAGTAGTACAGCCAGGTGTGGCGTCTTTTGGATAAAAGTAAATCACAAGATACTTACCGATAAAATTAGAGCACTGGAATGTTTTTCCGCTCGTGGCAGGTAGTTGGAAATCCGGTACTGGTAGATTAAGCATAAGAATTCATCTCTGATAACAAACTTAACTACATTGTTGATAAAAAGCCTCATTAAGGCAAGTGCATGTAGCAAGTAAATACCAATAAAATTAAAAAATATTCGATTGGTGCTATGTATTCTCTGTTTATGTAGCGTTGTGAGGTGTGTTGAGTGTTTTTGGCAACGAAATAATCACAGTGGTACCGCCACCATGTCTCGATGTGAATTGTAATGAGCCACCTAAGACGTCACATACTTTAAATGCAAAAGGGATGCCTATCCCAGTCCCAAAACGTTTGGTTGTGGGTGCACTTATTGCGCTGGGGTCTGGGGTAAATGGCATGCCGCTACCACGATCCATCAGGTATAAATGGAATTCGTTTTGTGTAATCTTGAGTGCAATTTCTAAAGGCGCATTTTTACTTGATGCATCAATTGCATTAAGCACAAGGTTATAAATCACTTGTTCTAATAAATGATGGTCAGTAAAAATATCATCGTTATAGCTCGCATTAGGTTTGTGCCAATTAGGCAATGTGAGTTGAATGGATTTCTCAGCGATTTTTTGCTGTAATGGGCTGAGTGCACCATCAATAATGTCCCTAATGTTGGTTTGAGTGGGCTGCGGTTTTAACGGGTGTAAGTAGGCTAAGAGTGCGCCAGTCCAACGCTCCAGCCTATCAACAGTGTTAATAATGCCATTAATCGACTCTTGTGTTTCAGCATTGTTATTAGGGTCATCCATCACTTGCGCGGTTGCGCGTATGCTCGCAAGTGGGTTGCGAATATTGTGTGCAAGCATTGGTACAAGTAGACCTTGTGCGGCTTGCTTTTCTGTACGAATCAAGTTTTCTTGGCTGTTGAGTAACTTGTCAGCCATTTCATTAACTGCTTTAGATAAAGAAGCTAATTCTTCGATGTTTTCATCGGGTGCTTTATGTGTGAGATTGCCCGCACTAATTTCGGTCGTGGCGTGTAGAACTCCTTCTATTGGCCTGACGATAGAACGTTTTAGAAACACGCGGGAAAATAGTAGTAATAGAATCGCGAGTAATAACGGCGTAAACAAAAGGTAATTGGATTTACGTTTACTGTTTTTAAGCTGTGCTTCTAATTCGATTTGTTTTTGGTTTAATAGTTGTTCTGTGCTTGCGAGTAACGACTCATAGCGGTTAAACAATCCAGCTTCTAGATCTGTATTCAGTATTTTTTTAAGATCGTCACTATTAAGATGAGCATCTTGATCAAATAGCGCAGATGTTTCTGAAACGAAAGCTCTGTAGCCTGCATGTAAATCATGAATGGCTGTTTTTTCTGCATCACCTACAGCAAGTTGTTGCAGTTGTTTAAAATGGCTTTCTACGGAAATTGTAAATTGGTTGTATTCAGTGCGTGCTTCAGGGTCGTCCAAAAAGTAAGCATCGAATAATTCTTTTAATTGGCGATATAAATCACCACGCGTTTGTTGCATTTCCTGAACAAGAGAGTTGATGCGATTGGATTCTTGGCTGGATTGGTCTTGGAGCTGAATACCGATTGCACCTATAGAAGCTACTAAAAAAATGAGTAATATAAATGCAAGCTCATGGATGAGTAAAAGGTCTTTAAGGGAGGTCTTTTTTTTAGCCACTGTCGTTTGAATATGTCGGTTATTCGAGTTTAAATGGAACAGGAACCGTAATTGTAAAGTTGCTATTACGTAATGCTTCTGGTGGTGTAGGGAATGGCAAAGCTTTCTCTACCATTTCAAGCGCTTGTTTATCTAGCACTTCATATCCGCTAGATTGCACTACTTTTTTTGATTTAAGTTTGCCCGTGCCGTCAAGCTCAAGCTCGATAATCGTTTCACCCTGCCAGCCACGCATTTGTGCAATTTTTGGATATTTCTTATGCTTGCTAATGGCACTCCATAATGCGTTGCCATATCGGCCTGTCGCATTATCAATCTCTGCTTGGCTAGGTGCTGGCGGCGGGGGTGGTTCTTTAACAGGTTCGTTGATTGGGATGGTTTGAACGGGGGGTGGACGTTCCGCTACGGGCTTCACTGCGATGACTTCTTGTGGTGGGGTAATGACCGGAGTTTCGACTACAGGCTGAGTTTCCTGCACAATGGGGCTAGGTTTATTTTTAATAACTGGTTTAGGCTCTGGTTTTAATTTTGGTTCGATTTTAGGTTTGGTGACTTCAGGCTCAGGTTGTACTGGATCTGGCTGTGCTTGTGGCTCTGTTTTGGGCGCTAAAGTGATTTCTAGTAGCTCAGGTTCTTTTATATCATCAAGATCGATATTCGGAATAATCAGCGCGAGTAAACCATGCAACAGTAGGGAGCAAATAATTGCCCATACGATGGTATCTTTGTTTGGCGATGGTTGGATTGCAGCTGAATTCAAAAGAGAAAAAAGGCCTATTGAGTAGAGGAGTTAGTTAAAATTGACACGAAATTATACAACAAGCGAACTTGATTGCTAGTGTGTTGTTTTGACGGGGTGTATTTTGTGAGTTTTACTTATGCGGTTAGTTTGTTATGAGGCTGATTTTTAGTAGAGCATCATGTTAATCAAGTGGCTATCAGTGTGCCGATTTGACGCATGACGCTCATCTGCGCTTAATATTGCTTCAGATAATCCCGTCAAGTACTTGCACTTGCACTATCGCCCCAGCATCTAAGTTACCAAAGGTGTCGTCTAGTACGATAAAGCAATTAGCCAATGACATCGAACTTAATAATGATGACCCTTGCGCACCAGTCGGTTTTACACGCCATATGCCATCGGTGTCGGTGAATAATATGCCGCGCTGGAACTCGGTACGACCTGTCAGTTTTCTAATCGGCTGCGTACATTGCACCTGAAACATCGGTAATGGTACGGGCGTTGATTGCCCCATGAGCCTGAGTAGTGCATCCCGCACAAACTGGTAGAAGGTGACCATTACTGCTACTGGGTTTCCAGGCAGACCGAAGTAGTGTGCATTTCCTACTTTGCCATAAGCGAGGGGGCGGCCTGGCTTCATGGAGACTTTCCAAAACATCACCTGCCCATGTTTGGCGAGTAGCAGTTTCATATAGTCGGCCTCACCTACCGATACACCGCCACTGGTAATCACGACATCTGCTTGCTTTGCTGCGTTAAGTAATGTGGCTTCCAACGCTACGGGATCATCTGCAATCGCACCTAAGTCAATGACTTCTACACCCAGTCTGGTGAGCATGCCGAAAAGTGTGTAACGATTACTGTCATATACTTGCCCAGTATTAAGTTGCTTTCCTAATCCCACCAGCTCATCTCCAGTAGAAAAGAAAGCGACTTTTAATTTGCGATAAGCGGATACTTCAGCAATACCTAGTGAAGCAATTAAGCCTAAATCTGCAGGGCGCATCAGATGGCCTTTCGCTAGAACGGTTTGCCCTAGTTTTAAATCTTCTCCTGCATAGCGCACATTTGCTTGTGGTTTGGGTGGCTCGCTGATGTTGATAAACGCGTCATCAGTGACCACTCTTTCTTGCATGACCACGGTGTCGGTGCCGATTGGCATGGCTGCGCCAGTCATGATTCTGACACACTCGCCATCGCCAACTTTGCCATCAAATGCTCTGCCTGCAAACGCAGTCCCTATTACCTTGAGGCGAGCTAAAGCAAGGTCACTGGCTTTTAGCGCATAACCATCCATCGCAGAGTTATCGTAGTTAGGCACGTTGGCAGGTGAGGTGATATCTGCTGCCAGAACTCGGCCAAGGCTATCATGCAACGCCAATGTTTCAATCGCAGAAACTGGGTTTAAAAATTGCCTGATAAATTCTCTAGCTTTTGTTACGTGCATAGCGTTAGGATCGTAGTCCTCCATGCAGTTAGGGTTGTTGGCTAAATTTTCTAGGGTGGTGTTGCTAGTCATTGTTATGTGCGTTTAGAGTTAATGAAATAGTTTACTACTTAAAATAAGGTTAGTTATAGTCTCTGCCATTTTCATGACTAATGTGTATGGTTTTGTGCTAATTTTCCTTCAAGTTTAATAATGTCATCTTGGCTATTCAGGTTTTCAAAAGCATCGTTGTTTTCGCCAAAGTCTACTTCTACGTACTGCTGACTTTTTTGCCATGCATTTACTTTTCTGTTGCCCTTGGCGAGAAACTCCTGCAAGCTGTTAAGCAATTTTTTCTTGCATAAGCAAAAAACTGGGTGGCTATTTTTACCACAAGTCGCGATGGCAATATCTGCATCGGCTTTTAATAGGCCTGCGAGAAGTTTTTCTATCAAATCAGCCGGCAGTAGTGGCGAGTCACATGGCACAATTACTACTAAATCATGTGTGGCGTGTTTAAGCCCGAGTTGTATTCCCGCCAGCGGCCCTGCAAAATCTGCAATTTCATCTTGCAGTACGCGATAGCCTAGGCTGTTGTAATAAGCAAGCTCTCGATTAGCATTGATGATAATTTCATCGACTTGGGGTGTTAGCCTGGTAATCACATGCTGAATCATTGGTTGGGATTGGAATGGCACCAACCCTTTATCAACGCCTCCCATGCGTGTCGCTAATCCACCTGCCAGAATTAATGCGGAAACTGGCATTTAACCGCCCGTATGTGACATGAACCTCACCACTGCAGGTTTGGCGCGCTGTAAGTCAAAATCGTGTCCTTTAGGCTTAACGGACATACTATCAATAATAGCTTGGATTAATGGCTGGTCATCGTTAGGATGGTTGCGCAATAGTGGCATCAGATCAACTTTATCTTCTTGGCCTAGGCACAGGTACAGCTCACCTTTGCAAGTGATGCGTACCCGATTGCAAGCCTCACAGAAATTATGTGAATGCGGTGAAATGAAGCCGATTTTAGTGTTACTGTCTTTAACTCGCCAGTAACGTGCAGGTCCCCCTGTGGTGGCTGTGCTAGGCGTTAGTGTGTACTTACTTTGCAATATTGTAAGGGTTTCTGCATTGCTGACAAAAGTGGATTCTCGGGTGTGGTTAACCTCACCTAGTGGCATTTCTTCAATAAAGGAAATATCAATAGCCTGATGAATCGCAAAATCAACAAGCGCTTGCACCTCGTCGTCATTAGTGCCACGCATGAGTACAGTGTTGAGTTTGATGTTGTCGAATCCTGCTTGTTTGGCCGCTGCTATACCGCGCAGCACTTTATCTAGTTCGCCAGTGCGGGTGATTTTCTTAAAGCGTTCACTATTTAAGCTATCCAGACTGATATTGATACGTTTAACACCAGCCTCTTTTAGGCTGCTAGCCTGCTTCTCTAGCTGGCTACCGTTGGTGGTCAGTACTAATTCTTTCAGTTTTTCAAGCTTGCCAACCTCTTCAAATAACCATAGTGCATTTTTTCGTACCAGCGGTTCGCCACCAGTGATGCGCACTTTAGTGACGCCTAGCATTACAAACGCTTTTACTAAGCGTAAGCACTCTTCTAAGCTCAGCACTTCGTCACGTGGTAGAAACGTCATTTCCTCAGCCATGCAGTAGGTGCATCTGAAATCGCAGCGGTCGGTAATCGATAACCGAATATAGTCAACCTGACGACCGAATTGGTCGATCAGTTTGTCGGGATGGTTGGGTGTTATAGCAGGCACTTTTTCAGTCACGAGTTGTCTTACCTAATAAGATTTTACATTTCATTAACATTTTGCATCTATATTATAGTAGGATTGTAGTATCGTCATAATAGTTGCTTTGGAGATATTAGCTTGCTTGATTCAAACACACCACTAGAAGATGCTGATGCGCTAATTAGTCGCTTAATTAACGAACATAAGCATCGTCCAGGCGCACTGTTGCCTTTGTTGCATGCGATACAAGACAATATTGGTTATGTGCCGGAATCTTCCTATTCACAGATATCAAAAGCGTTGGCTTTATCCGTTGCTGAAGTGCATGGCGTGGTCACATTCTATCACCACTTTAGAACACATCAGCCCGGCCGAAATATCATGCAGATCTGCCGAGCAGAGTCTTGCCAAGCTATGGGTAGTGAAGCATTGGAGGCGCATGCGAAAAAGTGCCTGAACATTGATTTTCACCAAACTACTGCGGATAACGCGATTAGCTTAGAAGCTGTCTATTGTTTAGGTAACTGTGCCTTGTCCCCTTCAGTGATGATGAACGATGAAATTTATGGACGTGTGTCTCCATCCGATTTGGATGCATTAATTGCGGAGGCAAAAGCATGACAACAAAGATTTATATTCCACGTGATTCGAGTGCTCTATCTGTTGGGGCAGAGAAAGTGGCGATTGCGATTGCCGCGGAAGCAAAAAAACGTGGTTTAGATGTGGAAATTATTCGCAATGGCTCTCGTGGTCTTTACTGGCTAGAAACCATGGTGGAAGTCTCAACGCCTAATGGCCGCGTCGCATATGGCCCGGTAAAAGTAAAAGATGTCACCTCTTTGTTTGATGCTGACTTTATCAATGCAAAACCTCATGCCTTGTACCTAGGCTTGACAGAAGAAATTGATTGGTTGAAAAAACAGCAACGCTTAACGTTTGCGCGTGTCGGTGTGATCGATCCAGTCTCTTTAGAGGATTATATTGCGCATGATGGTTACAAAGGCCTGCGAAATGCACTGAAGCTAAGTGGTGCTGACATTGTTAAAGCCGTGACTGATTCAGGTTTACGTGGCCGTGGCGGCGCGGCTTTCCCAACCGGCATCAAATGGAACACTGTGCTGGGTTGTGAGTCTGACCAAAAATACGTGGTGTGTAATGCAGATGAGGGTGACTCAGGAACTTACTCAGATCGCATGATTATGGAAGGTGATCCGTTCGTGCTGATTGAGGGGATGACCATCGCTGGCGTCGCGGTAGGTGCCACACAAGGTTACATCTACTTACGTTCAGAATATCCACATGCGCTAGTAGCACTTAACGAAGCGATTGAAGCGGCAAACAAATCAGGCTACTTAGGTGAGGACATTTTAGGTAGTGGTAAAGCTTTCCACTTGGAAGTGCGTCGTGCTGCAGGTGCTTATGTCTGTGGTGAAGAAACTTCGTTGCTTGAAAGCTTAGAAGGTAAGCGTGGCTTGGTGCGCTTCAAGCCACCATTGCCAGCGATTGAAGGTTTGTTTGGCAAACCAACCGTTGTCAATAATGTGATTTCACTGGCTTCGGTACCAATTATTTTAGATAAAGGTGCGCAATTCTATGCGGATTACGGCATGGGGCGCTCGCGTGGTACCTTGCCAATTCAGTTGGCTGGTAACCTTAAACATAACGGCTTGGTTGAGTTGGCATTTGGTGCCACTTTACGTGAGTTGTTGTATGACTTTGGCGGTGGGTCTGCAACGGGCAAGCCTATCCGTGCGGTGCAGGTGGGCGGTCCATTAGGTGCGTTTTTACCAGAGAGTCAATTTGACACACCGTTAGACTATGAAGAGTTTAGTAAAATTTGGGCGGTACTTGGTCACGGCGGTATTGTTGCATTTGATGACACAGTAGATATGTCAAAAATGGCACGTTATGCATTTGAGTTCTGTGCTGTAGAGTCATGTGGCAAATGTACGCCTTGCCGTATTGGCTCAACACGTGGCGTTGAGGTGATAGATAAAATCCGTTCAGGTAAAGACCATGCCAAGAACATTCAGCTCGTACGCGATTTAAGTGACACTATGTTAAATGGCTCTCTGTGCGCACTAGGTGGTATGACCCCTTATCCGGTACTGAGTGCACTGAATCATTTCCCGCAAGACTTTGGACTACCTGCTGAAACGCAGGCAGGTTAGGAGGCAACTATGGACGAAATTAAATACAACTCAAATATTGATTACGGTACTCCTAAAAGCGAATCGACGAAGCAGGTGACGCTAACTATCGATGATCGAGAGATTACAGTACCTGATGGGGTATCTATCATGCACGCAGCTGCAGTGGCTGGTGTAATGGTGCCTAAATTATGTGCAACAGATAGTCTGGAGCCATTTGGTTCTTGTCGTTTGTGTTTGGTTGAGATTGAAGGTCGTCGTGGTTATCCGGCATCCTGTACGACACCGGTAGCGGAAGGTCTCAAAGTACATACACAAACGCCAAAACTTGCAGATATTCGTCGTGGCACCATGGAGTTGTATATTTCAGACCACCCCTTAGATTGCCTCACTTGTGCAACTAATGGTGATTGTGAGCTGCAAGACATGGCCGGTGCAGTAGGTCTGCGTGAAGTCCGTTATGGATACGATGGTGAAAACCACCTTAACTCGATCAAAGACGAAACTAACCCGTATTTCACGTTTGACCCAAGCAAATGTATTGTCTGCTCACGCTGTGTGCGTGCCTGTGAAGAAACACAAGGCACCTTTGCGCTGACTATCTCCGGGCGTGGTTTTGAGTCTAAGGTTTCTGCCGGTAATAAAGACTTTTTAGATTCAGAATGCGTTTCTTGCGGTGCTTGTGTGCAGGCTTGCCCAACCGCTACACTGATTGAAAAAACAGTCGTCGAAGCCGGTACGCCCGAGCATAGCGTAACCACTACATGTGCATATTGCGGTGTGGGCTGTAGTTTTGATGCTGAAATGAAGGGTGAGCAAGTAGTACGCATGACACCAAGTAAAAATGGTGGCGCAAACCACGGTCACTCTTGCGTTAAGGGGCGCTTTGCATGGGGTTACGCAACTCATAAAGACCGCATCACAACTCCTATGATACGTAAGAGTATCAAAGACCCATGGCAGCAAGTAGGATGGGATGAAGCCATTAGCTATGCGGCGAGTGAGCTAACTCGTATTCAGAAACAATATGGTAGTGACGCCATTGGTGGTATTACATCATCACGTTGTACCAACGAAGAAGTTTACGTCACGCAAAAATTGATTCGTGCTGTGTTTGGTGTGAACAACGTGGATACCTGCGCACGTGTTTGCCATAGCCCAACCGGTTATGGTTTAAAACAAACGTTGGGCGAGTCTGCAGGGACGCAAACATTTGATTCAGTGATGCACTCCGATGTGATTTTCATCATCGGCGCTAACCCAACCGATGGACACCCAGTATTTGCATCACAAATGAAACGTCGCTTGCGTGAAGGTGCAAAACTAATTATTGCTGACCCACGTGAGATTGATTTGGTGGCTAACTCCCCACATATCCGTGCAGATTATCACCTCAAATTACGTCCAGGGACTAACGTTGCACTAGTGTCAGCACTGGCACACGTAATTGTGACTGAAGGTTTAGTGCAGGAAGCTTTTGTAAAAGAGCGTTGCGAGTGGGATTCATTTGTGGAGTGGCGTGATTTTGTGGCTAAGCCAGAGAATTCACCGGAAGCTTTGTCGGCTGAGTTGGGTGTTGATGCTGAAACCATCCGTGCTGCCGCAAGAATGTACGCCACAGGTGGCAATGCTGCAATTTACTATGGTTTAGGCGTTACCGAGCATAGTCAGGGCTCTACTACTGTAATGGGGATTGCTAACTTAGCAATGGCCACTGCGAATATCGGCCGTGAAGGTGTAGGTGTTAACCCATTGCGTGGTCAAAACAACGTGCAAGGTTCATGCGATATGGGTTCAATGCCGCATGAGTTCCCTGGCTACCGTCATGTAGCAGACGATGCGACACGCGCATTATTTGAATCCGCTTGGGGTCGGCCTTTAAGTAAAGAACCTGGCTTACGTATTCCAAATATGCTGGATGAAGCGAGTGAAGGAAACTTCAAGGCTTTGTACTGCGTAGGTGAAGACATTGTGCAATCAGATCCAAACACGCAGCACGTAACACACGCTTTAGAAAATATGGAGTGTGTGATTGTTCAAGACTTGTTCCTGAATGAAACAGCTATGTTTGCTCATGTGTTCTTCCCAGGGGCTTCATTTTTGGAGAAGAGTGGTACGTTTACCAATGCTGAACGCCGTATTTCACCAGTACGCAGAGTGATGCGTCCGAAAAATGGTTATGAAGATTGGGAAGTGACTGCTAAGTTATCTGAAGCTTTAGGTTACCCAATGCAATACAGCCATGCTTCAGAAATTATGGACGAGATTGCTGCTTTAACACCTACATTCCGTGGCGTAAGTTTCAAAAAACTGGATGAAATGGGTAGCGTGCAATGGCCATGTGATGATCAGCATCCTGATGGTACGCCGATTATGCATATTGATGCGTTTGTACGTGGCAAAGGTAAGTTCTTTGTTACCCAGTACGTGCCAACCACTGAAAAAGTTAATGCTAAATTCCCATTGATTCTCACAACGGGTCGTATCTTGTCTCAATATAATGTGGGTGCACAAACACGTAGAACCCACAATACGGCTTGGCATCCGGAAGATATCTTGGAGATTCACCCACATGATGCAGAAGAGCGTGGTATCAAAGAGGGCGACTGGGTCGGTATTGTAAGTCGAGCGGGTGAGACCGTGTTACGCGCTAAAATTACAGAACGCGTACAAGCTGGCGTGGTTTATACCACGTTCCATCACCCTGAGTCTGGTGCCAACGTAATTACTACCGATAACTCTGACTGGGCAACTAACTGCCCTGAGTTTAAGGTAACGGCTGTGCAGGTATCACGTGTAAGTCAGTTGTCTGATTGGCAAAAACACTACAAGACCTTTAGTGAAGCACAAATTGCTTTTGCTGGTAAAAAGGCAGAAGCGACTAAAGTAAATTAGGAGTCTAGGCTGTCTTTAATATTAGATGTATGTACCAGTCAGTTCGAGGTAATGCAGTGGCAAGATGAAAAACTGCAGATAGCCTCGGACTGCTTAGCAGAGGAAACGCCTATTGCCTTAGTGTATAACGGCGTTTCTCATGCTGTGATGTTGGCGACCGCGCAGGATTTAGAAGATTTCGCATTAGGATTTTCACTATCTGAAGGCATTATAGATCAGGCAAGTGAACTCTACGATGTTGATGTTCAGGTGCGCAATAACGGCATTGAACTGCATTGTGAAATTGCTAGTGAACGCTTTGTGCAACTGAAAGAGAAGCGACGCACCTTGGCCGGCAAGACTGGATGTGGCTTATGTGGCTCAGAGAGCTTGGGGCAAGCGGTACACTATCCTGCACATTTGCAGTCGCAGTCAATATTTACAGCGACCAGTATTCAGCGCGCATTAAAGGCGATGCAGGCGATGCAGGTGTTACAACAACAGACTGGTGCAACACATGCGAGTGCCTATGTGCTAGCAGACGGCACCATTAGTATCGTGCGCGAGGATGTAGGAAGGCATAATGCATTAGATAAACTAGTGGGTGCACTAGAAAGAAATTGTGTGAAAACCGGCCAAACTCATGATGGTTTTATTATCACGACAAGCCGTGCAAGTTTTGAAATGGTGCAGAAAACAGCTAGGGCAGGAATTAGCTTGTTGGTTGCTGTCTCAGCACCTACCGGTTTAGCGGTGCGTGTAGCAAAAGAATGCGGTCTAACCTTGTTAGGTTTTGCTCGTGAGGGCAGATACGTAGCTTACAGCTATGGTGAGCGAATTTTGAATCAATAAAAAATAGAGAAGCTAAGGTCTATGGATATTAAACGTTTAATTTCGATGGCGAATCAAATCGGTGATTTTTACGAGTCTTACTCGAATAAAATTCAGGCACAAGAAAATATTGCCGGACACCTCAACAACTTCTGGGCATTGCCGATGCGTAAGCAAATCGCTGAGTATGTGAATAATCAAGGAGGTAATGGTTTACATGAAATGGTGCAGGTCGCTATCAAAGCGCACCTAAAGCTGTAAATGCTTGCTTACTCGCTCACACTGAAATAGTTGGCACTTTAGATTAGCTGCCAGACTGGCTGTCTGCATACATTAAAAAATACACGCAAAATCATTACCGATTTATATAAGCCTAGATACTGGTTTGGAAAGTTTGCCAGCTATCTAGGATTTTAATTTTAGTTCAACAATCTTCAATTAGCATCAGCAGTCATCATGGCTGGCGTTGATAGAGTCTAAAACTCTCTTTTCTGTCAGCTACTCTCTTTCCTTGCCAAATCAGCTTCCATTCATCCCCAGGTTGCATTCTCGTTAAACCTCTCTCATCTTGAATAAGATAAAAGTTGCACTGAGATGCTTGGTCACTACCATTAAACTCTAGTTTAAGGTTGGTGTAGTAGTGTAGTAACATACTTTGAGACTGCCCAACATTGAGAATGTTGATGCAGGTGTTGCTTGTTACCGCAGGTATTGCCTTTTGCAGGCTTTTAAAAACTGGCAGATAGCTCTTTGCACTGTCTATCCAAGGCAACCATAAGGTCATTAGTAACCCCCATCCAAATGTCATGCCGACAGCCCAGTTTGTTACAGCTGCGCGGTTGCTTTGCCTTGCTCTAACGCAGGTAAAAATCCAGATACCAGTGATGATGATGGCAAGTGCTAAATTGATGAGGTCTAGGTGCGCATTAGCAGAACCAGATAAGAATTGCATACGCTCTTTGATCTTGCTAGGGTAGCCTGTCATCATGGCAAGCCAGCCAAGCCAGATGAGTGAGCCAGCCAAGGCAAATAGAGAGATTCCAAACCAGTTAAGGGCTGAGGCAGCACCGCGTCTTAAATGGTCAACACTGCCGGCACCAAGGGCAACGAGTGGTAACAATAGTGTAAGTGCGTGAATATCTTTGTTGTCAGCGCTTGCCCCTAATATGAGCAAGCTACAAGCAAAGAAAACAATCATAAGCTGAAACTTGGGTTTATTCAGCAATTGAAGGCGATAGCGCCATAAGCTCCATAATGCTAAAGGTAGCGCAGGCCAAGCGAACCAAATGAGAATTTTAAAAAAGAAATAGTGGTGGTGTTGCTGAAAACTATTGAGTTCAGCATCTAGCCAAGCTTGAAATAAGTCTGGGTAGTAAATGCCGAACGGTACAAGCCATAATGCAATTAGCGGGACAGCAGTTATTAGGCCGGTACTAAAAAAGCTTAAAAAGCTTTTCGTGCGCCAGTTACTAAAAATGATGCCTAGCGCTAGACCTGTGCTCACTAGTATCAGTACTGGCGTGAGCCCTTTAGCTAAAAAACCTACCGCAATCGCGGCTCCCATTAATAGGCTTGCTCTCCATGGTCTGCGTTTACACAATGCAAAGGCATAAAAACCAGTGGCCGTACTTGTAATGGTCGCCACTTCCGCATTCAGGCTGTGTGCATTGAGGATAAGTCCAATAGTGCCTATCATGATGAATGTCGCATAGCGACCAACACCACGTGTCCAAAGCTCACGACCGGCCATGCCCATCATTAAGAGTGTAATGGACATCCATAATGCATTGACTAGTCGAGCGCCATCATGCGTCGCAAGTATCGAGCTAAATAGTTTAGCGCTGCCTGCTGCTGATAAGTGATAAAGAGGAGGTAAATCTATCAGTGTTTGGTTAGTCGCTAAAGGGGCTATTAGATGACCGTTATTTAAAATATCTTGAACGACACTAATGCTGGATGTCTCTAGTGGTTTCCAAGGGCTATGGCCAATTAGTCCAAGAAAAATCCAAATAATCGACAGTAAAATCAGCAGTTGTGACTTCGCATTTTCGCCTATGCGCGCGCGGGGCGTAGACATGTTGCCTTGCCAGTCATGATCAAGTTGGAAGCGCATATGGGTTAGCCTAATAACTGCCTCATTAAAAGAACTGTATTTTATATGAGCAGAAGGGTTGGATAAACAGAAACTAAAACAAAAGGCAGCCTAAGCTGCCTTTTGATAAACGATAATCTGCAAGCAGAGTCGTATTTGCTGAATTACATGCCGTATTTTTTACGGAATTTATCAACACGACCAGCAGTATCAAGAATCATTTGTTTACCAGTGTAGAACGGGTGTGATTTTGAAGATACTTCGATCTTAACTAATGGGTACTCTTTGCCGTCTGTCCACTTGATAGTGTCACGAGCAGCGATAGTTGAGCGTGTGATAAAGCTAAAGTCAGCACCAATGTCTTGGAATACGACTTCGCGGTATTCTGGATGAATTCCATCTTTCATAATAATAGCCTCTAATTGATTGCCGAATGATACGGCATATGTTGCAAATTTTTGCGATAACTCAGCATTATATTTATATTGCTTACGCTATGCAAGGTAAATTGTTTCAAGAATAATGGTTTCTAGTAAAGGGGTTAGCCTCTACGCATGCTGTCAAAGAAATCCGCATTGTTTTTCGTTGACTTAATTTTATCTAGCAAGAACTCCATCGCCTCAAGATCATCCATCGGGTAAAGGAGTTTGCGCAGCACCCAGATTTTCTGGAGTACGTCTTTTTCAATCAGCAACTCTTCACGACGTGTGCCTGATTTATTTACGTTGATTGCAGGGTATTGGCGTTTTTCGGCCATGCGGCGGTCAAGATGGATTTCCATGTTGCCGGTACCTTTAAACTCCTCGTAGATTACGTCATCCATGCGTGAACCAGTATCCACTAGCGCGGTTGCAATAATTGTTAGTGAGCCACCTTCCTCAACATTTCTGGCTGCACCGAAGAATCGTTTAGGGCGTTGTAAGGCGTTGGCATCTACACCGCCAGTTAATACTTTGCCTGATGACGGAATGACCGTGTTGTAGGCGCGGGCTAAGCGAGTAATAGAGTCTAGTAAAATGACGACATCTTTCTTGTGCTCAACCAGACGTTTGGCCTTTTCTAATACCATTTCAGCAACTTGTACGTGGCGTGTCGCGGGTTCGTCAAAAGTAGAAGCAACCACTTCACCTTTGACGGAACGTGTCATTTCTGTGACCTCTTCAGGGCGTTCGTCAATTAATAATACAATCAGAATAACATCAGGGTGGTTGGCAGTAATCGCGTGTGCAATGTTTTGCATCATTACCGTTTTACCACTTTTTGGGCTGGCGACTAATAGGCCACGTTGACCTTTGCCGATAGGTGCGATCATATCAATGACGCGGCTGGTAATGTTCTCTGCACCTTTAATATCACGTTCTAACGTAAGTGGAATGGTTGGGAATAAAGGTGTTAAGTTTTCAAAAAGAATTTTGTGTTTAGTGTTTTCAGGTGCTTCACCATTCACCATGTCCACTTTAACTAAAGCGAAATAACGCTCGCCATCTTTAGGGATGCGAATTTCACCCTGAATGCTATCGCCTGTATGTAAATTAAAACGACGAATTTGAGAGGGTGAAACGTAGATGTCATCAGGGCCTGCTAAGTAAGAAGTGTCAGGCGATCTTAAAAACCCAAACCCGTCTTGTAATACTTCTAATGTGCCATCACCAAAAATGCTATCGCCTTTTTTTGCCTTATTTTTTAATATGGCAAAAATCAGATCTTGTTTGCGCATACGACTGGCGTTGTCAATTTCATTGGCAATTGCCATTTCTACTAATTCAGTAACAGGTAGATGTTTAAGATCGGATAAGTGCATGAGGTCTCGCTAGAACAAGAGGTGAGTAGAGGTAATGTAAGGCTTTAGATTTAAATGCCAGAGGCTAGTTTTATTGCTTGAAGGGGTGTTGCTTGGTTTTAGTATTAATTGTTTAAAACCAAGCAGTTGATTTATGTTTAGGGTAATGTGTTTAGATGTTGCTGTCAATAAAAGCAGTGAGCTGTGATTTTGATAGTGCACCAACTTTTGTTGCCTCTACATTGCCGTTCTTAAATAACATCAGTGTAGGAATGCCACGAATACCATACTTAGGAGGGGTTTGTTGGTTGTCATCGATGTTAAGTTTAGCAACTTTGATGCGGCCAGCATATTCTTTTGAAATTTCATCCAAAATAGGTGCAATCATTTTGCATGGGCCACACCACTCTGCCCAATAGTCCACTAAGACTGGGATTTGCGATTGTAGAACATCTTGTTCAAAACTTGCATCGCTAAGGTGTGTGATGTGTTCGCTCATAGAAAAACCTTTAAATTTAATATTGCTAATAATACTTCAAAATGTATATCGTAACGAAAAAAAATGTTTTAGTGAAGTGTAAAATGCGCTCGATAAGATTTAATTTAAACAATACTTAATTGATTAGTAAATGTTAGTTGGTTGTATAAATGATTGTAATCATTTGCTTTACTGATTCGCTAGGGTAGCGAAATATAAAAGCCTTTAAATATTGACCTCATTAACAACGCTAAACTGAAAGCGCTCTACTTCATGTGTTCTCTGTATTAATTTACTCAGTGCGATTTGTATGCTTTTGTTGTGATGTTTGTATAAAAGCTGGCGTCCATCAATGTAAGTTCCTCTTGGCGCAATAATCGATGCTGGTTGTTTGACCGCTGTTATTTCAGGTAGTATTAAAATATTGATGTTGCTATTCCCGTGTGGGAATGTCTGTGCAACGCTGCTCTCTGCATTGGGCGCAATGAGTTGAATTCCGATATCAAGACGATCTCTTGTTCCACAGTTTGCCCATTTAATGATACCAATTGACCATTGCGACTCGTTTTTTCCTCTTAGCCCAATTAACCCACCTACCTTAATATTTTTTTCCGCGGTGTGATGGCGCCTGATGGATAATCCTGTTGCGCTGATGTTTAGTATTTTCCAGTGTGAAGGGGTTGCATTGGTTGACGCGCTTGCTAGGCTGCCATTTTGTGTTGCCGCAATCACGTTATGAATGTTCTCTATATCAACAACAACGTCAATATCTTCGTTCTTAGCTGAGCGATTAAAGATACGCTTAGGTGGAACGCCCCAATTTGTGATGAGGTATGTCAGTAATTCAATATAGTCGTTATGGTTTGCATCTGGGCTGATGCTTCCACTTTCGGGTGCTTTACCAGTTTGAAGGTTGCTCAGGTCTTCATGAACATCACGAATCAAATCAATTGTATGTAATAAAATATCTGAATCTGGGTTCGGGGCAGATTTGAGTTTGCTGTAGAGCGTTGGAGGTGTATCAGATGTTAGGTTGATAATAAAAGCGCCGGAGCTGTTCTCAAGATGCTCAATTGCTGTAATGCGGGCTTTGCCTACATGATGCCCTAGATATGCTGCAATCGTATTTATATCTCTTTGCCTCAAGTGAGGTGGTTGCACTAGGCTCATCAGTAGAGTGTGCTTGTAAAGATCTTCTATTGAAGCTAAATGTTGTGCATCACTTACGTGATCCTTGTTGGTTGCATCATCTTGTATAGCAGTATTTAGTATCCCGAGTTTAGCTGCGCAAAAGTACAACTGATGTAAATCACTCCAGACATGGTTGGGTGGCGCTCTGTAGGTATGGTAATAAACGGTAGCATATTGTGCGATGGCATGTATGGCGCGTTTAATGGCTAATGCAGAGCTTTTATCTGTTCGTAACTTTATTAGCTGGTTCTGTAAGTCAATTAGCACAAGCTTATAGCCAAACCCTAGCTCTAGCCATAATGATTCGCATGCGAGTGCTGCTGATTTCGCTTTATCTTCCAGAGGTAGTGTTGCATCAATATATTCATCAGCTAGTGCGTTAGTGGCGCTTACGATCAACTCACGATAACAGTCTAATGCTTGTACGCGCTGACTAGAGGGGACTTTTTGGCGATTCAATGTTTCTAGTTCATTGTGCAAGTGTGTTGCTATATCGATTGGATCTTGAGTATTTAATTCTTGTAGTAGCTGATGTATTCTTTGTGGGCGTGTTTCGGCAATAAATACTGGATTTTCTGATAATCCTGGGATGTTGAGATTTAATGCCATATTATTCTTTTTGCAATCAATTTATGTGTGTGGATGATTGTATGATATTGCTTATGATGATATTTAGTGTAAACAATAACTTAGAAACAGCATACATCTAAAAGTTCGTTTTTGCTAGTTAGTTAAGTTTTCACATTAAATACTTAAGTTTTGATTTTTATGGCGGGTTTATGTATAGGCTATTATTTGGATTGTTGATTTTTTTATTGAGTTGCCCACTGCAGGCTGAGGTGTTAACAAAGTCTGACTTTGTACTTAAAGATATTTCAGGGGCTAGGCATCAGCTTTCTCAATATAAGGGTAAGTGGGTTTTGGTGAATTATTGGGCAACCTGGTGTCCGCCATGTCTGGAGGAGGTGCCAGATTTGGTTAACTTATATGATCAGCATAAAAATAAAGACCTTGTAGTGTTAGGCGTGGTTTTTGACTACAAAGATGTAAAAGAGGTCAACGCTTATGTGGATGATATGTTGATGTCTTATCCAATTGTATTAGGTGACGACAGTGTGGTTGAACAAATTGGTACAGCGGATGTTATGCCTACAACTTTTATTTACAATCCCAAAGGTCGATTGGTGAAAATAAAACGTGGCATTGTGACGAAGAAATATGTTGAAAATCTAATGCAATCTAATGCGCGTTAACGCATATGATGCGGGTGAGGTTTGACCACCTTATGCACAATCATTAATGTGTGCATAAGGTTAGCTGTCTAAATTTAGTGTGGTACTGGGATGCTGTTGCCATTAGCATCAAGTACATTCAGTTGATTTTCTTCAGCAAAGTGCATTAGTTGTGCATAACCTTCAGGGTTAACTGTTTTAAGCTTTAAGTCTACTGCCAGGCAACGTACACCGTTAACTACACGTGGTTTTAAGTAAGGCGAATATCTTAATTTACGGTCTTCACCAAACGTTGCATAAGTGCTGCACATACGATCCACCCAGTCACTTGGGCGAAATGGTTTACCTGCGCGTGTGTTGCCTTCAATGATAATCTCTTGTTGTGCTTGGGTGTTAGTGTGTTCAGTCGTCATTTAATGGTTTACCGTTAATTGTGCTACGCCTGTAGCTGATAAGTTAATGAGATTATAACATTCCTAAATGTGATAAAAATATAACTGGTTTCAAAAGCTTCAGTTTAACCTTATGCGCTTTATGATGAGTATCATCGCGTTTTGTAGTATTTTTCCATCAGAATTTATTTAGCGTAGCTAGCGGCAAACCAACTAACACCACTGCCGATCATTCTAGGAGTGGTGTTGATGGCTAGCCTAAATGCTAAGGAATGCTCACTAAGTTTTTTGATATTCACTTAAGGCATGTATTCGAACACCTTTACTACCGTCGTTACGCCGCTTACATTTCTTGCAATTTCTACTGCGGCATCGGCCTCTTTTTGTGTGACGTAACCCAGCAAATAGACGATGCTGTTTTCAGTAACGACTTTAACGTGATTGGCGCTGAAGCGATTTTCGGTCAAAAATTGGGTTTTAACTTTTGATGTAAGAAATGAGTCGTTGGCACGAGAGCTTAGAGATGTTTTCGCGCCAATGACTAACTCATTTGTTAGGCTACGGACGCTTTCTGTCGCTAAGATGATATTGCCTGCTTGTGTTTTTGCATTTTCATTAGGGACTTCGCCAGTCAGGAGTACGTTACCCTTAAAGCTTGTGACATTGACATGTGCCTCTGCACCTAATGTATCGTGAATTTTTTTAACGGTTTTCAATTCGATATTTTGATCTTCAACATAGATACCAGACGTGCGTCTGTCTGCAGCCATCATCCCAGTTGCAGCTGCGCCCCCCACTACGACAGGCACGCATGCGCTCAATTGAGAGGCAAGGGTGATTGCGGCAAGTAGTTTAATCGGTAGTTTCATATATTCATCCTTTGATTAGGTTGGGATTGAGATGATTGCGTCACTATAGTGTTAGGTGACATGCTTTAGAAAGCATTTTTTATCCATTCTACTGCGGATATATCAAGTGCATGTAATAAAACTGCATCAAAGCGGCAGGCGCTATCTCCGTGTGTCTGTAAATAAAATTCAGCCGTACGCGCGAGTTTTTGTTGTTTAGATTGGTTAATACTCATCCCCGCACCGCCAAACTTTTGGTTGTTTCTTAGTCGAACTTCAACAAAAATAAGGGTTTTTACATCAAGCATAACGAGGTCGATTTCACCATACGTACAGCGATAATTTTGCGTGACCAATTTAAGTCCGTTTTTTTGCAGAAAAGTTGCAGCTATCTTTTCTGCCTGTTGGCCCGCTGTAATATGTTTGGCCTGTGATTTTTCTATCATACGATTAGCTTTTATTGCTCTTTGGTGACGCCTTCGTAAGTAAATCTGCCCATGCTAGGTTTGCGTGTAATGGTGCCGTTGAGAATCCGAATCTCTCCAGTAAGCCCGTTTAATATTGTTTCTTTGCGGCTTGTTTGTTGAGTATTGCTCAATATAGAGAGTGCGTCCACGCCTAGTGCATACCAGCGTATTAAGTCATTTGATGTGAGTGTTGCTGCTGCACTTTGAAATGCGCTGAATTCTGTGTTGAATGATAGTAGGAAAGGAATTTCTACAAAACGCACGCTATTCAATTTGGGGTCGACATCGGTTTCATGTAGGTTGGAGAATGCTAGCGTAGGGATGCCAGCGTTGAGATGAGGTTTGATAATCCGTGCGTCAGATACGGGTAGTGCTAGTATCAACATGTCATGTGTTTTTGAATTGATTTTAGGCTGGATGTCGAGGAGGGCCGTGTCGCTTGCTGTGATGTTTTGTGGCAGGGTGATGACGTTAAAGTGATTTTGCTCTGCATTTAGAGGGAATGTTTGTTGCCACGCAGTATTTAGGCTCTTCAGCATTTGGGCAGATGTGGTGCTCTCTGTGGTGAGGATTGCGATATCTTGAATCGCATGCTTTGCTGCAAAGTTTGCGATTTGCGCTGCCTCTGTGTTGTAGTCTAACCCCAGTGTTAATGTTTGCGAGTTTTTCTGTTGTTGATTGGAGACATTAGGAACTAGGTCAAAATCTAGCGTAATTGCATATGGGCTGTTGGTTTGGACAATTTCGATATTATTGCCATCTAGGATTTGCTCCTGATTATCAGCGCTGTTATTTTCACTATAAATGAGAACCGCATTTTCCAAGCCATGCTGAGCCAGCGCAGCGTTCAAACCGGTCTTAAATGCATCGACTCTTTCATCATCTCCATCAGCGCTGGGACGGTAGTTAATCATAATCGGATCAGTGGATGCTAACTTGAGTGCTTGCGTAGCATTTTCCCCAGTATTTGATGGATGCAAACTACCAGCGAATTTAGCCGCGGCATGATCGGGGTAGTTGCTTTGCCAGCTACTTAGACTACTATTTAAGTCTTGGTTTTTTGCCGCCAGCGCTAAATCAATCCAGCCTTGAAAGTTGTCATCGGTATTGTTTCCCCGCATCGCCAGCAAGTCGCTTTGATTTAGATTGCTGAGTAACTCCCATATGCTTGCTTGGTTGGCAGTAATTGCTTCCTTTTGGTTATTGGTGGTTGCCGTGGCTAGCGCTAAGTCCACCTGTAGTAAATGTATCAGTGCTTGTTCTTGATCCTGCAATTGTGCAAAAGCTTTAGCCAAATGTTGATGCAAGCTAATTTTGGCAAGTGTGCTGAGCCTGCTTTCTGCCTGCAATGGCAGTAGTAGTTGTAATGCCTGATCTAAGGATTGGTTGCTGTAAGCAATTTCACCCTGTAGTAGTTTGGCATATGGCGAGCTGCTTGGTATTTTTGCCAACGCTGTCATCGCGCAGGCAGTATTGGACTTTTTAAGGCAAGCTTCACCGTTTAAAAACTGTGCTTCAGCATTGTTATCTGCCTTGTTATTAGATGTGCTGATTTGCTCTGCCGCTAAATTTAAACTGCTAAAAAGCAGGCATGTTGCTAAAATGATGTTTATTAAAT